>NZ_JAHPJG010000042.1:0-5631 GCF_020515755.1 Pseudomonas sp. B20 | reverse complement strand
CAGCGGTGAGAAAAAAGAGTTTGACACGCGGTTGTAACGCTGTAGAATTCGCCTCCCGCTGATGAGCAACTCAAGAGTTGATCGCAGCGCAAGTGGTTGAAGTTGCAAAGGAAACTTTGAAAACTTCTTAAAATAACCGCTTGACAAATACAGAGGACGCTGTAGAATGCGCGCCTCGGTTGAGACGAAAGGTCTTAACCAACCGCTCTTTAACAACTGAATCAAGCAATTCGTGTGGGTGCTTGTGGTGTCAGACTGAAGTCAACAGATTATCAGCAACCCAAGTTACTCCGCGAGAAATCAAAGATGTAACCAACGATTGCTGAGCCAAGTTTAGGGTTTTCTCAAAACCCAGTTAGATGTTTGAACTGAAGAGTTTGATCATGGCTCAGATTGAACGCTGGCGGCAGGCCTAACACATGCAAGTCGAGCGGCAGCACGGGTACTTGTACCTGGTGGCGAGCGGCGGACGGGTGAGTAATGCCTAGGAATCTGCCTGGTAGTGGGGGATAACGCTCGGAAACGGACGCTAATACCGCATACGTCCTACGGGAGAAAGCAGGGGACCTTCGGGCCTTGCGCTATCAGATGAGCCTAGGTCGGATTAGCTAGTTGGTGAGGTAATGGCTCACCAAGGCGACGATCCGTAACTGGTCTGAGAGGATGATCAGTCACACTGGAACTGAGACACGGTCCAGACTCCTACGGGAGGCAGCAGTGGGGAATATTGGACAATGGGCGAAAGCCTGATCCAGCCATGCCGCGTGTGTGAAGAAGGTCTTCGGATTGTAAAGCACTTTAAGTTGGGAGGAAGGGCAGTTACCTAATACGTATCTGTTTTGACGTTACCGACAGAATAAGCACCGGCTAACTCTGTGCCAGCAGCCGCGGTAATACAGAGGGTGCAAGCGTTAATCGGAATTACTGGGCGTAAAGCGCGCGTAGGTGGTTTGTTAAGTTGAATGTGAAATCCCCGGGCTCAACCTGGGAACTGCATCCAAAACTGGCAAGCTAGAGTATGGTAGAGGGTGGTGGAATTTCCTGTGTAGCGGTGAAATGCGTAGATATAGGAAGGAACACCAGTGGCGAAGGCGACCACCTGGACTGATACTGACACTGAGGTGCGAAAGCGTGGGGAGCAAACAGGATTAGATACCCTGGTAGTCCACGCCGTAAACGATGTCAACTAGCCGTTGGGAGCCTTGAGCTCTTAGTGGCGCAGCTAACGCATTAAGTTGACCGCCTGGGGAGTACGGCCGCAAGGTTAAAACTCAAATGAATTGACGGGGGCCCGCACAAGCGGTGGAGCATGTGGTTTAATTCGAAGCAACGCGAAGAACCTTACCAGGCCTTGACATCCAATGAACTTTCCAGAGATGGATGGGTGCCTTCGGGAACATTGAGACAGGTGCTGCATGGCTGTCGTCAGCTCGTGTCGTGAGATGTTGGGTTAAGTCCCGTAACGAGCGCAACCCTTGTCCTTAGTTACCAGCACGTTATGGTGGGCACTCTAAGGAGACTGCCGGTGACAAACCGGAGGAAGGTGGGGATGACGTCAAGTCATCATGGCCCTTACGGCCTGGGCTACACACGTGCTACAATGGTCGGTACAGAGGGTTGCCAAGCCGCGAGGTGGAGCTAATCTCACAAAACCGATCGTAGTCCGGATCGCAGTCTGCAACTCGACTGCGTGAAGTCGGAATCGCTAGTAATCGCGAATCAGAATGTCGCGGTGAATACGTTCCCGGGCCTTGTACACACCGCCCGTCACACCATGGGAGTGGGTTGCACCAGAAGTAGCTAGTCTAACCTTCGGGGGGACGGTTACCACGGTGTGATTCATGACTGGGGTGAAGTCGTAACAAGGTAGCCGTAGGGGAACCTGCGGCTGGATCACCTCCTTAATCGACGACTCAGCTGCACCATAAGCACCCACACGAATTGCTTGATTCATTGAAGAAGACGATTAGAAGCAGCGCCCGAGTTCGGGTCTGTAGCTCAGTTGGTTAGAGCGCACCCCTGATAAGGGTGAGGTCGGCAGTTCGAATCTGCCCAGACCCACCAGTTTACTGGTGAGATAGCTGGTCAGAGAGACGCCTCCACGGTATGTAGAAATACGGGGCCATAGCTCAGCTGGGAGAGCGCCTGCCTTGCACGCAGGAGGTCAGCGGTTCGATCCCGCTTGGCTCCACCACTTACTGCTTCTGTTTGAAAGCTTAGAAATGAGCATTCCACTGATTCTGACGATCAGTGCCTGAATGTTGATTTCTAGTCTTTGATTAGATCGTTCTTTAAAAATTTGGGTATGTGATAGAAAGAAATATAGACCGGGCACCTCTTTCACTGGTGCGTGTCCGGGCTAAGGTAAAGTTTGTGAAATGCAAACTTTCGGCGAATGTCGTCTTCACAGTATAACCAGATTGCTTGGGGTTATATGGTCAAGTGAAGAAGCGCATACGGTGGATGCCTTGGCAGTCAGAGGCGATGAAAGACGTGGTAGCCTGCGAAAAGCTTCGGGGAGTCGGCAAACAGACTGTGATCCGGAGATGTCTGAATGGGGGAACCCAGCCATCATAAGATGGTTATCTTGTACTGAATACATAGGTGCAAGAGGCGAACCAGGGGAACTGAAACATCTAAGTACCCTGAGGAAAAGAAATCAACCGAGATTCCCTTAGTAGTGGCGAGCGAACGGGGACCAGCCCTTAAGTTGTATTGAGATTAGCGGAACGTTCTGGAAAGGACGGCCATAGTGGGTGATAGCCCTGTACGCGAAAATCCCTTTGCAATGAAATCGAGTAGGACGGGGCACGAGAAACCTTGTCTGAATATGGGGGGACCATCCTCCAAGGCTAAATACTACTGACTGACCGATAGTGAACCAGTACCGTGAGGGAAAGGCGAAAAGAACCGCGGAGAGCGGAGTGAAATAGATCCTGAAACCGTATGCGTACAAGCAGTGGGAGCCCACTTTGTTGGGTGACTGCGTACCTTTTGTATAATGGGTCAGCGACTTATTTTCAGTGGCGAGCTTAACCGAATAGGGGAGGCGTAGCGAAAGCGAGTCTTAATAGGGCGTCTAGTCGCTGGGAATAGACCCGAAACCGGGCGATCTATCCATGGGCAGGTTGAAGGTTGGGTAACACTAACTGGAGGACCGAACCGACTACCGTTGAAAAGTTAGCGGATGACCTGTGGATCGGAGTGAAAGGCTAATCAAGCTCGGAGATAGCTGGTTCTCCTCGAAAGCTATTTAGGTAGCGCCTCATGTATCACTGTAGGGGGTAGAGCACTGTTTCGGCTAGGGGGTCATCCCGACTTACCAAACCGATGCAAACTCCGAATACCTACAAGTGCCGAGCATGGGAGACACACGGCGGGTGCTAACGTCCGTCGTGAAAAGGGAAACAACCCAGACCGTCAGCTAAGGTCCCAAAGTCATGGTTAAGTGGGAAACGATGTGGGAAGGCTTAGACAGCTAGGAGGTTGGCTTAGAAGCAGCCACCCTTTAAAGAAAGCGTAATAGCTCACTAGTCGAGTCGGCCTGCGCGGAAGATGTAACGGGGCTCAAACCATGCACCGAAGCTACGGGTATCATCTTAGGATGATGCGGTAGAGGAGCGTTCTGTAAGCCTGTGAAGGTGAGTTGAGAAGCTTGCTGGAGGTATCAGAAGTGCGAATGCTGACATGAGTAACGACAATGGGTGTGAAAAACACCCACGCCGAAAGACCAAGGTTTCCTGCGCAACGTTAATCGACGCAGGGTTAGTCGGTCCCTAAGGCGAGGCTGAAAAGCGTAGTCGATGGAAAACAGGTTAATATTCCTGTACTTCTGGTTATTGCGATGGAGGGACGGAGAAGGCTAGGCCAGCCTGGCGTTGGTTGTCCAGGTTTAAGGTGGTAGGCTGAGATCTTAGGTAAATCCGGGATCTTAAGGCCGAGAGCTGATGACGAGTGTTCTTTTAGAACACGAAGTGGTTGATGCCATGCTTCCAAGAAAAGCTTCTAAGCTTCAGGTAACCAGGAACCGTACCCCAAACCGACACAGGTGGTTGGGTAGAGAATACCAAGGCGCTTGAGAGAACTCGGGTGAAGGAACTAGGCAAAATGGCACCGTAACTTCGGGAGAAGGTGCGCCGGTGGAGGTGAAGCATTTACTGCGTAAGCCCCTGCCGGTCGAAGATACCAGGCCGCTGCGACTGTTTATTAAAAACACAGCACTCTGCAAACACGAAAGTGGACGTATAGGGTGTGACGCCTGCCCGGTGCCGGAAGGTTAATTGATGGGGTTAGCGCAAGCGAAGCTCTTGATCGAAGCCCCGGTAAACGGCGGCCGTAACTATAACGGTCCTAAGGTAGCGAAATTCCTTGTCGGGTAAGTTCCGACCTGCACGAATGGCGTAACGATGGCGGCGCTGTCTCCACCCGAGACTCAGTGAAATTGAAATCGCTGTGAAGATGCAGTGTATCCGCGGCTAGACGGAAAGACCCCGTGAACCTTTACTATAGCTTTGCACTGGACTTTGAATTTGCTTGTGTAGGATAGGTGGGAGGCTTTGAAGCGTGGACGCCAGTCTGCGTGGAGCCAACCTTGAAATACCACCCTGGCAACTTTGAGGTTCTAACTCAGGTCCGTTATCCGGATCGAGGACAGTGTATGGTGGGTAGTTTGACTGGGGCGGTCTCCTCCTAAAGAGTAACGGAGGAGTACGAAGGTGCGCTCAGACCGGTCGGAAATCGGTCGTAGAGTATAAAGGCAAAAGCGCGCTTGACTGCGAGACAGACACGTCGAGCAGGTACGAAAGTAGGTCTTAGTGATCCGGTGGTTCTGTATGGAAGGGCCATCGCTCAACGGATAAAAGGTACTCCGGGGATAACAGGCTGATACCGCCCAAGAGTTCATATCGACGGCGGTGTTTGGCACCTCGATGTCGGCTCATCACATCCTGGGGCTGAAGCCGGTCCCAAGGGTATGGCTGTTCGCCATTTAAAGTGGTACGCGAGCTGGGTTTAGAACGTCGTGAGACAGTTCGGTCCCTATCTGCCGTGGACGTTTGAGATTTGAGAGGGGCTGCTCCTAGTACGAGAGGACCGGAGTGGACGAACCTCTGGTGTTCCGGTTGTCACGCCAGTGGCATTGCCGGGTAGCTATGTTCGGAAAAGATAACCGCTGAAAGCATCTAAGCGGGAAACTTGCCTCAAGATGAGATCTCACTGGAACCTTGAGTTCCCTAAAGGGCCGTCGAAGACTACGACGTTGATAGGTTGGGTGTGTAAGCGCTGTGAGGCGTTGAGCTAACCAATACTAATTGCCCGTGAGGCTTGACCATATAACACCCAAGCAATTTGCGTCGAACGACCAGATTGCGGTGACTGTGAAGATGACACGAACCGAAAGTTTGCGTCACGAACGACACCTGAAACAGCTTGCTATCACATACCCGATTTGCTGAAGCGCGCCGTACGGCACGATTCGGTACCCGAATTTCTTGACGACCATAGAGCATTGGAACCACCTGATCCCATCCCGAACTCAGTAGTGAAACGATGTATCGCCGATGGTAGTGTGGGGTTTCCCCATGTGAGAGTAGGTCATCGTCAAGATTAAATTCCAGAAACCCTCATCGCTTA
>NZ_JAHPJG010000041.1:0-10901 GCF_020515755.1 Pseudomonas sp. B20 | reverse complement strand
GGCGTATTAGTGGGTCAGTAGATTTTCAGCGGCTGCACAGGCCTCTTCGTGAGCAAGCTCACTCCCACGGACTCGGGGACTTTCAGGATAATCCGGGGCTTTGTGGGAGCGAGCTTGCTCGCGAAGGCGTATTAGTGGGTCAGTAGATTTTCAGCGGCACAGGCCTCTTCGTGAGGAAGCTCACTCCTACGGATTCGGGGATGATCCGGGGCTATGTGGGAGCGAGCTTGCTCGCGAAGAGGCCAGTTCAATCCCTGAAAATGCCCCACAAGTGCAGGGTATCCAAGGCATAAAAAAACCCCTGCATCGCTGCAGGGGTTTTTTATTGGGTCAGGGATCAACCCTTGAACACGTCATCCACGCTGGTCAGCGGGTAGTGCTTCGGATACGGCAGGGTGGCAACGCCGGTCTCGATGGCGGCCTTGGCCACTGCATCGGAGATCAAGCCCAGCAGGCGGGTGTCCATTGGCTTCGGAATGATGTACTCACGACCGAATTCCAGTTTGATGCCGCCGTAGGCGTCGCTGACTTCCTGTGGCACAGGCAGCTTGGCCAGTTCGCGCAGGGCGTTGGCCGCGGCGATTTTCATTTCTTCGTTGATGCGCTTGGCGCGAACGTCCAGGGCACCACGGAAGATGAACGGGAAGCCGAGTACGTTGTTGACCTGGTTCGGGTAGTCCGAACGGCCAGTGGCCATGATCACGTCACTGCGGGTGGCGTGAGCCAGTTCCGGGGAGATTTCCGGATCAGGGTTCGAGCAGGCGAACACGATCGGGTCCTTGGCCATCAGCTTGAGGTTTTCAGCGCTCAGCAGGTTAGGACCGGACAAGCCTACAAATACGTCAGCGCCATCCAGTGCGTCGGTCAGCGAGCGCTTCTCGGTCGCGTGGGCAAACGCAGCCTTGTACTGGTTCAGGTCGGTACGGCCGGAGTGGACAACGCCGGTACGGTCGACCATGAAGATGTTTTCGATCTTCGCGCCCATGCTCACCAGCAGCTTCATGCAGGAGATGGCCGCAGCGCCAGCACCCAGGCAGACGATCTTCGCCGAATCGAGGGTCTTGCCGACGATTTCCAGTGCGTTGATCATGCCGGCCGCTGTCACGATCGCGGTACCGTGCTGGTCATCGTGGAAAACCGGGATGTCACACTGTTCGATCAGCGCCTTCTCGATTTCAAAGCACTCAGGCGCCTTGATGTCTTCCAGGTTGATGCCACCGAAGGTGATGGAGATACGCTTGACGGTGTCGATGAACGCCTGTGGGCTTTCGGAATCGACTTCGATATCGAAAACGTCGATACCGGCGAAGCGCTTGAACAGAACCCCTTTACCTTCCATGACCGGCTTGGAAGCCAATGGACCCAGATCGCCGAGGCCGAGAATCGCGGTGCCATCGGAAATAACTGCTACCAGGTTGCCTTTGCCGGTGTACTTGTAAGCCAGCTCGGGGTCACGGGCAATTTCACGCACGGGTTCAGCAACGCCAGGGCTGTAGGCCAGAGCCAGGTCACGAGCGGTTGCAGTCGGCTTGGTGAGTTCGACGCTCAGCTTCCCCGGACGAGGATTGGCATGGTATTCGAGCGCGGCAGTTTTCAGATCTGACATGTATTGGATTCCGCTTTTTTACTGTGGGACAGACGGACCGCCGAGGATACGCAAGATGCATAGTCCTAACAAGACTGACCAGTCACTGCTGTCAATAGGCTCGGGCTTAGACTTTACGCTTAGAGGCCTGAAACGTGAACACTCGGTCAGGCTCGTCAGATCACCGGTTTGAAGGGCGCTTCTAACGGCGTGAAAGGTCCAGCATTGCGGGATGGGTCAGTGACAGCTGCCAGCGGGACTGCCCCTTTTTCAGGCCTCCGCGCCGGGAGCGATCGACGACCCAGCCACGCGCTTCGACCTGCCGTCCTTCGAGGCGCTGGAGCGTCGCCGTATCGAATGCACTCAGGTGGGCAGGCGCGATACGCAGAACCAGCGAGCCCTGCAACTCGATCCACATACCACCGCGGTTGCGCTGCACACGCCTGACCTGACCGGACACAATCGCGAACCCGCTTTTGCTCAGTCGGGCCGAGGACTGCACCGGCGAATTGCGCCACACACCCAGCCGCGCCTGACGTGCCTGACGCTCCGCGCCCTGCTGGCAAGCGACCAGCCTGACATTGGGCGCAACGGCCACCAGATAGCCCAGCCCTTCGCTGAGCAACTGCGCCTCGAGGTTGGCGCCTTTACGGTCATAGACGTTGGCCAGCGTGCGGCCGTAATGATCCTTGCCCTGCCGGCCGATACGCAGCCTGACCTTGCCGCCGCTTTCATTGACCAGCGTCTGCAAGCGCTTTTTCGCCGCCTCGGCAAACGGTTCGGCCGACCGGCCTTTCCTGCCGGTTTCAGGCGTATTGAGCCCGATCATCCGCACACTGCGGCCATCGGTCAGCTTCAAGGTGTCGCCGTCGACCACTCGCTGTACCTGTGCGACCGGCAACGAGGCAGGTGCCGGGCAGAAGGCCTGCGCGCCGGATACCCAAATCGCGGGCATAAAAAAGACGCCCACAAGGAGCGCCTTTTCAAGCAGTCTGGAGATGCCCATCGGGCAGCCAGTCTTACTTCGCTTTGGTAGCGCCGAACGCACCGAAACGGGATTTGAACTTGTCGACACGGCCGCCAACGTCAAGCGTCTTCTGCTTGCCGGTGTAGAACGGGTGGCACTCGTTGCACACGTCCAGGCTCAGAGGAGCGGCCAGGGTGGAACGGGTCTTGATGACATTGCCGCAGCTGCAGGTAGCGTCAATGGCTTCGTAAACTGGATGGATATCAGCTTTCATCGGTACTTCCTCGGTCTAACGCGCCGCCACTCAACACTATTGTTGAATACCGCACGGAAATAGGCTGCGGATAGTACCAGACAATTGCAACGACGCAAGCGAACCTTCACACCGGTCGTCTGCTAAGATCGCGCCTCCGTCATCACTTATCATCACAGGGAAACACCGCGTGCCCGACGCCATCCTGCGCCTTGCCCTGCCCTCGCCGCTTCGCCGCCTGTTCGACTACCGCGCCCCAGCGGGCGTGTCGCGCAGCGCCTTGCAGCCGGGCATGCGTCTGCGAGTGCCGTTCGGACGCCGGGAAATGATCGGCATCCTGGTGGAAGTGGTCGATCACAGCGAAGTGCCCGCCGACAAGCTCAAGCCGGCAATCGCTCTGCTCGACAGCGAAGCGCCGCTGCCACCCGCGCTGTTCAAGCTGTGCCTGTGGACCTCGCAGTATTACCAGCACAGCCTCGGAGACACACTGAGCTGGGCCTTGCCGGTGCTGCTGCGTCAGGGCGAACTGGCCGAAAGTCGCCAGGAGCGCTTCTGGCACGTGGCCCCGGGCGCCAGCGTCGACGATCCGCGCATCGCCCGCGCACCCAAGCAGCGCGAGGCCTTGACCACTCTTGCCCAGCACCCGCACGGGGTGGCGCATCAACTGCTCAGCAAGCTGATGCTGAACAAGGACAGCCTCAACCTGTTGCTGGCCAAGGAGCTGGTGTATGTCGAGGTCCGCAGCCATGCGCCCAGCGCACGCCATGAACACTGGCTGGCCCAGCCTGAATTGCCGCTCAACACAGAACAACGCGCCGCTTACGAAGCGATCCGCGCCGGGTTCGACAGCTTTCATGCGTTTCTGCTGGCCGGCGTCACCGGCAGCGGCAAGACCGAAGTCTATCTGCAACTGATCCGCGAAACTCTCGAGGCCGGCAAGCAGGCGCTGGTGCTGATCCCGGAAATCAACCTCGGCCCGCAGACCCTGGCGCGCTTCGAGCAACGCTTCAATGCGCGCATTGCGCTGGTCCACTCGGCGGTCAACGACCGCGAACGGCTGGACGCCTGGCTGGCGGCTCGCGATGGCGAGGCGGACATCATCATCGGCACGCGTTCGGCGCTGTTCACGCCGATGAAAAACCCCGGCCTGATCATCATCGACGAAGAACACGACGGCTCCTATAAACAGCAGGAAGGTCTGCGCTATCACGCCCGCGATCTGGCCCTGGTGCGCGCGCGTCAGGAAAACATTCCGATTGTCCTGGGCTCGGCCACTCCGTCCCTGGAAAGCCTGCACAACGCTTACACCGGCCGCTACGGTCTGCTGCGCCTGAATGAGCGCGCGGGCGGCGCACAGCAGCCGCGTTTCATGCGCCTGGACGTCAAGAGCCGACCGCTGGACAGCGGCATCTCCGGGCCTATGCAGCAGGCCATCGGCCAAACGCTCGCGGCAGGCCAACAGGTATTGGTGTTTCTCAACCGTCGCGGCTTTGCGCCAACCTTGCTGTGCCACGACTGCGGCTGGATGTCCGGCTGCCAGCGCTGCGATGCACGCATGACCGTGCACCAGCGCTCGGGCGAGCTGCGCTGCCATCACTGCGGGTATGTCGAGCGTGTACCGCGTCAGTGCCCGTCGTGCGGCAAGGTGGATTTGCGCCCGGTAGGCGCCGGCACCGAGCGCGCCGAAGAGCGCCTGGCGATTCTGTTTCCGGACTACCCCGTACTGCGTGTCGACCGCGACAGCACGTCGCGCAAGGACGCCATGAACCAGCTGTTCACGACGATCCAGCGCGGTCAGCCGTGCATTCTGGTCGGCACGCAAATGCTCGCCAAGGGCCATCACTTTCCCCGGGTCACGCTGGTCTCGATTCTGGACGCCGACGGCGGGCTGTTTTCCGGCGACTTCCGCGCCAGCGAGCGCATGGCGCAATTGATCGTGCAGGTGGCAGGTCGTGCCGGGCGCGCCGAAGAGCCTGGCAAGGTGATCATCCAGACCCACCTGGCCGACCACCCACTGCTGATTCAGTTGACCGAGCAGGGTTATTTCGCCTTTGCCGAACAGGCCTTGAGCGAGCGCCGTTCGGCGGGTCTGCCACCGTTTTCACACCTCGCACTGCTACGCGCTGAAGCGCACAAGCCGGGACAGGCCGAGGCCTTTCTCGATCAGGCCTGCAGCGATGCCGAGCAACTGGTTGCGCAAATGACGCTGGGCGGCATCGAGCTGCTGGGCCCGGTTCCGGCCCCGATGGAACGCCGCGCCGGGCGTTATCGCGCGCAGCTGCTGGTGCAGTCCAGCGCCCGCGCGCCCTTGCATAAATTGCTTGCCACCTGGCTGCTCGCGCTGGAGCAAATGCCCAGCGGTCGGCAGGTCAGATGGTCGCTGGATGTGGATCCTGTGGATCTTTATTAAGTCACGCCGTTGGCAAGCAGGCTTGAGCAACGGATAATGCAGAGTTTTTCCACCCGCGCATCGAAGCGCCACCGCGCTTGCGGTCGAAGAGAGCACCATGAAAGACACGATTCGCCAGCTGATTCAACAAGCCCTGACCCGTCTCGTCACCGAGGGCGTCTTGCCAGAAGGGCTGACGCCGGCGATCCAGGTGGAAAACGCCCGCGACAAGACGCACGGCGACTTCGCCAGCAATATCGCGATGATGCTCGCCAAGCCTGCCGGCATGAAACCGCGCGATCTGGCTGAAAAGCTGATCGCCGCACTGCCGGCCGACGAGCAGGTCAGCAAGGTCGAGATCGCCGGGCCGGGCTTCCTGAACTTCTTCCAGAATACTGCCGCGCTGGCCGCGCGCCTCGACGCTGCACTGGCCGACGCGCACCTGTCGGTGCGTAAGGCGGGCGCTGCACAGCGCGTGGTCGTCGATCTGTCGGCACCGAACCTGGCCAAGGAAATGCACGTTGGCCATTTGCGCTCGACCATTATTGGCGACGGCGTGGCGAACGTCCTGACGTTTCTCGGCGACACGGTCATTCGTCAGAACCACGTGGGCGACTGGGGCACCCAGTTCGGCATGCTGCTGGCCTATCTGCAGGAAAAGCCGGCGACCAGCGACGAGCTGTCCGACCTGGAAAACTTCTACCGCGCCGCCAAGCAGCGCTTTGACGAGTCCGAAGAGTTCGCAGAGCGTGCTCGTGGTCTGGTGGTCAAGCTGCAGGCCGGCGATGCCGAGTGCCTGGCGCTGTGGACGCGCTTCAAGGACATCTCGCTGTCGCACTGCCAGGAAACCTACGAGCGCCTCAACGTCAAGCTGACCCCGGCCGACGTGATGGGCGAAAGCGCCTATAACGATGACCTGGCCAATGTGGTCAACGACCTGAAAGCCACGGGCCTGCTGGTCGAGAGCAATGGCGCACAATGCGTGTTCCTCGAAGAATTCCGTACTGCCGATGACACGCCGTTGCCGGTCATCGTGCAGAAGGCCGGTGGTGGTTATCTGTACGCCACCACCGACCTGGCAGCGATCCGCTATCGCAGCAAGGTGCTCAAGGCCGACCGCGTGCTGTATTTCGTCGACCAGCGTCAGGCCCTGCACTTCCAGCAGGTGTTCGAAGTGGCACGCCGCGCCGGTTTCGTGCATGACGGCATGCAACTGGAACACATGGGCTTCGGCACCATGAACGGCGCCGATGGCCGCCCGTTCAAGACCCGCGATGGCGGCACGGTCAAGCTCATCGACCTGCTCGATGAAGCCGAAGAGCGCGCCTACACGCTGGTCAAGGAAAAGAACCCGGAAGTCGCCGAAGCGGAATTGCGCAGCATTGCCAAGGCCGTGGGCATCAGTGCGGTGAAATACGCCGATCTGTCCAAGCACCGCGCCAGCGATTACAGCTTCAACTTCGATCAGATGCTCAGTTTCGAAGGCAACACCGCGCCCTATCTGCTGTACGCCTACACCCGTGTGGCCGGCGTGTTCCGCAAACTGGGTACACCCTTCGACGCAAGCAAAGGGCAGATCGCCCTTGAGGCGCCGCAGGAGCAGGAACTGGCCGCACGTCTGGCGCAGTTCACCGAAACACTGAACAACGTCGCAGAAAAAGGCACACCGCACGTACTTTGTGCTTACCTGTATGACCTTGCGGGTCTGTTTTCGAGCTTTTACGAAAACTGCCCGATCCTTGGTGCGGAAAACCCCGATCAGCAACAGAGCCGTCTGCGGCTGGCTGCACTGACCGGCCGCACCCTCAAGCAAGGCCTGGACCTGTTGGGTCTGGAAACTCTGGAGCGTATGTAAGTTGGCAGTTGCGAAGAAGAAACCGGCACCCAAGCGGGGCGCCAGCCGTTATCAGGCACCCGCGAAGAAGCCGATTCCAGGATGGTTGTGGCTGGCGATTGGCTTGACCGTGGGCGCATTCGTGGTCTTTTTGATGAAGCTCGAACCCGGTGGCGATGACGTCAAGCGGGTCAGGGCAGACGCCAAGGCTGCAAAGATCGCCGAAGCGAACAAGACGCCGCCAAGCCCTACGGCGCCGGTCAAACCCAAGTACGACTTCTATACATTGCTGCCTGAATCGGAAGTGATCGTGCCGAACGAAGCCGTGCCGGAGAAGACCCCGCCGCCTGTGGCACCGACCGCACCGGTCTCGCCGGAACAGGCCGCCAAGATCGACACGGCACGTGCCCAGGCAGCCCTCAGCGGCCTGACGCCTCCGCCAGCGCCGCCGGTTGCGACCACCAAGCCGGCCGCGGTGACGACGTTCTTCCTGCAGGCGGGCTCGTTCCGCAAACAGGCTGACGCCGAGAAAGTCCGCGCACAAATCATCCTGCTGGGCCAGACCTCTACCGTCGAGTCGGGCACCGTCAAGGATGAAACCTGGTATCGCGTACTGGTCGGCCCGTTCAGCAACCGCGAACAGCTGACCACCGCGCAGAAACAACTGGCAAGCGGCGGATTTAGTAACCTGTTGTTGCAACAGCGTCAAAGCCGCTAGCCAAAGCGCCGCTGTTTCCGTGCTCATCGCGTGTTTTCGATGAGTACGGAGAACGGAGCTTCTGCCCGAAGGGCGTAGGAGCGGACTTGTCCGCGATCTGCCGGGAACCGGCAGCAAAACCAGCCGCATCGGTGTATCAGACCCAGCCGAGGCAGCCTGTTTGGGGGCCGCTTCGCAGCCCATCGCGGACAAGTCCGCTCCTACGCCCGTTGGGCAGAATCAAAACGGCCTTCTGTCCGCTACAAAAACCGGGAGATCGCGGACAAACGAAGCGTCGCCCGGTCCGCTTAAAGAGTTGGGACAAGAATCATACGGTCATTCCCCCCGATTCATCCCCAAGGTTGAAATACTCACCCACACCCCCATATGAGTTTGCATCAGGGCATTTTCGCCCCGCAGTGTGGAGACTCTCCCTTGACCACCATCGTTTCAGTGCGCCGCCACGGTAAAGTCGTCATGGCTGGCGACGGCCAGGTTTCTCTGGGCAACACCGTCATGAAAGGCAACGCCAAAAAGGTACGCCGCCTGTATCACGGTGAAGTGATCGCCGGATTCGCTGGCGCGACCGCCGATGCATTCACGCTGTTCGAACGCTTCGAGGCCCAACTGGAAAAACACCAGGGGCATCTGGTTCGTGCAGCCGTCGAACTGGCCAAGGACTGGCGCACCGATCGCTCACTGAGCCGTCTTGAAGCCATGCTGGCCGTCGCCAACAAGGATGCCTCGCTGATCATCACCGGCAACGGTGACGTGGTCGAGCCCGAGGACGGCCTGATCGCCATGGGCTCCGGCGGCGCATTCGCTCAGGCTGCCGCACGCGCCCTGCTGCTCAAGACCGACCTGTCGGCCCGCGAAATTGCCGAGACTTCCCTGCATATCGCCGGCGACATCTGCGTGTTCACCAACCACAACATCACCATTGAGGAGCAGGACCTCGTCGGCTAAGCCGCTGCCGGGCCGCATCCCCTGTGGCCCCATCGACTTGCCCGCAACAGAGGACCGTGAATAACCATGTCAATGACTCCCCGCGAAATCGTCCATGAACTTAATCGCCATATCATCGGCCAGGACGATGCCAAGCGCGCCGTGGCTATTGCCCTGCGCAATCGCTGGCGCCGCATGCAGTTGCCTGAAGAACTGCGTGTCGAAGTAACCCCCAAGAACATTCTGATGATCGGCCCGACCGGTGTCGGCAAGACCGAAATCGCCCGCCGTCTGGCCAAGCTCGCCAACGCACCGTTCATCAAGGTCGAAGCCACCAAATTCACCGAAGTGGGTTATGTGGGTCGTGATGTAGAGTCGATCATCCGTGATCTGGCCGATGCCGCGATCAAGCTGCTGCGCGAACAGGAAATCGTCAAGGTGCGTCACCGCGCCGAAGATGCCGCTGAAGAGCGCATTCTCGATGCCCTGCTGCCACCGGCCCGGGTAGGCTTCAACGAGGATCCGGCGCAGAGCAGCGATTCCAATACCCGTCAGCTGTTCCGCAAGCGCCTGCGCGAAGGCCAGCTGGATGACAAGGAAATCGAGATCGAGATCAACGAAGCCGTTGGTGTCGATATCTCCGCGCCGCCTGGCATGGAAGAGATGACCAACCAGTTGCAGAGCCTGTTTGCCAACATGGGCAAGGGCAAGACCAAGAGCCGCAAGCTCAAGGTCAAGGAAGCGCTCAAGCTGGTACGCGAAGAAGAAGCGGGCCGTCTGGTCAATGAAGAAGAGCTGAAAGCCAAGGCGCTGGAAGCGGTCGAGCAACACGGCATCGTGTTTATCGACGAGATCGACAAGGTTGCCAAACGCGGTAACTCGGGCGGTGTCGACGTGTCCCGTGAAGGCGTGCAGCGCGACCTGCTGCCGCTGATCGAAGGCTGCACGGTGAATACCAAACTGGGCATGGTCAAGACCGACCACATCCTGTTTATCGCGTCAGGTGCGTTCCATTTGAGCAAACCGAGCGATCTGGTCCCCGAGCTGCAAGGCCGTCTGCCGATCCGCGTTGAACTCAAGGCGCTATCGCCACAGGACTTCGAGCGCATTCTCAGCGAGCCGCATGCGTCGTTGACCGAACAGTACCGCGAGCTGCTCAAGACCGAAGGCCTGAAGATCGAGTTCAAGCCTGAAGGCATCAAGCGCCTGGCCGAGATTGCCTGGCAGGTCAACGAGAAGACCGAGAACATCGGCGCCCGCCGCCTGCACACGCTGCTTGAGCGCCTGCTCGAGGAAGTCTCGTTCAGCGCCGGTGACCTGGCCATCAACCCTGACGCAGCGCCGATCGAGATCGACGCGGAATACGTCAACAGCCACCTCGGTGATCTGGCAGAAAACGAAGACCTGTCGCGTTATATTCTCTAAGACACACGCGGTTGGCATTTCAGGCTGCAAGAGGTTGTTCACTCTTGCAGCTTTTTGCTTCTGCCCGACGCTTAAAACCCGAGACTGCAGCCATGCCCGCTCTGCCCACTGCCATCCAGTTGCACAAGGCCTCCAAGACCCTGACGCTGAAATACGCGCCGGATGAGGAATACCATTTGCCCGCCGAATTTCTGCGGGTGCATTCCCCTTCTGCCGAGGTTCAGGGCCACGGCCGGCCGATCCTGCAATTCGGCAAACTGGGAGTCGGCCTGACCAAGGTCGAGCCCGCCGGACAATATGCGCTGAAACTCACTTTTGATGACGGCCATGACAGCGGCCTTTTTACCTGGGAATACCTGTACGAACTGGCCACACGCCAGGCGTCGCTATGGGAAGACTACTTGCAGGAACTCCAGAAAGCGGGCAAGTCCCGCGACCCTTCCGAACACGTCATCAAACTGATGCTCTGACCCGCCTCGCAGGTGTCCGCATGAACAGCATCGTGCCCATCACCCCATACAAGTCCGCTTTTGATTCTGGCCGGAGGCCGTGGGAGCGAACTTGTTCGCGAAAGGGCCGTATGATCGTCGAAAATGTATCGACTGAAACGCCATATACGCAAACAAATCCTTTTATTCCACGCGTTCGAAGACTGCATGTAACTATGAGTACTCCATGTGCTCGGCCTCCGATCCAGAGGATGCGGCGCGGCGCAGGTCTATGACGCAGAGCGTCACGCACTGCATTCCCACGCTGGAGCGTGATGAACGATAGTCGCCCGTAAGAACACCATCATGCCCACTCCG
>NZ_JAHPJG010000040.1:0-11296 GCF_020515755.1 Pseudomonas sp. B20 | reverse complement strand
TATCGTGGGAATGCCGTTCGTGACGCTCTGCGTCACAGATCTGCGCCGCGCTGCGCATTCAGGATCGGACGCAGAGCGTCCCGAACGGCATACGACGCGGAGCGTCGCACGATAATCCATCAGGTATGTGTAAGCCATCAATGCCCCGCCCGCCATGGCTGTCCCAGCGATACCGGCGCATACAGCCGGGTGCGCAAGGCGTCGCGGGAGAGCAGGACGAGGACGATGATGGTGGCCACATACGGCAGCATCGCCAGCAGGTTGGATGGGATGGCCAGGCCGATGCCCTGCGCGACCAGGTGCAGAATGCTGGCCAGACCGAACAGGTAGGCACCCAGCAGCAGGCGCCACACGCGCCAGCTGGCGAAAACCACCAGTGCCAGGGCAATCCAGCCACGCCCGGCGCTCATGTTTTCTGCCCACATCGGCGTGTAGGCCAGTGACAGATAAGCCCCGGCCAGCCCGGTCATTGCGCCGCCGAACAGCACCGCGAGGGTGCGCACGCGCAACACCGGCAAACCCATGGCGCTGGCGGCATCGGGGTTTTCACCGACGGCCTGGATGATCAGCCCGACGCGGCTTTTCAGCAGTGCCCAGGCGACCAGCGCGAACAAGGCGAAGGACAGGTAGACCAGCAGGTCCTGAGCAAACAGCATGCGGCCGATCAGCGGAATGTCGCTGAGCAGCGGGATGGCGACCGGCTCGAAACCGCTCAACGGTTTGCCGACCCAGGCGGCCCCGACGAAGCTGGAAAGGCCGACACCGAAGATGGTCAGCGCCAGCCCGGTCGCGACCTGATTGGCGTTGAACACCAGCGCAACCAGGGCAAACAGCGCCGAGAGCAGCATGCCGGCGAGCATCGCCAGCAGCACGCCGAGCCAGAGGTTGCCGGTGTTCAGGGCGACGATGAAACCGATCACTGCGCCAAACAGCATCATGCCTTCCTGACCGAGGTTGATGACGCCGCTTTTTTCACAGATCAGCTCGCCCAGCGCCACCAGCAGCAAGGGGGTTCCGCAACGGACCATGGCGTAGAAAATATTGCTCAGCAGGTCGATATCCATCATACGGCTCCTGTGACGGGTGTCATCTGGCGCTTGGCCCAGTGCAGTTTCAGACGTGGGCGATAGAGAATCAGCACATCACAGGCCAGCAGGAAAAACAGCATCATCCCCTGAAATAACTGCGTGATTGCCAACGGCAGGTTCAAGGTCATTTGCGCGCTTTCCCCGCCCAGATACAGGAGGGCGATCAACAGGCTGGAGAACAGAATACCGATGGGGTTGAGGCGGCCGAGAAAGGCCACAGTGATCGCGGCATAGCCATAACCTGGCGAGACCTGGGGCACCAGCTGGCCAATCGGCCCGGTCACTTCCGATACGCCCGCCAGCCCGGCCAGCGCGCCACTGATCAACAGGGCCAGCCAGACCAGGCGTTTTTCACGGAAGCCGACAAACCCGGCAGCACGCTTGTCCAGGCCCAGCACCTTGATCTGAAAACCGACGAAACTGCGTTGCAGCAGCACCCACACCGCGACCAGCGCAAACAGGGCGAAATACACGCCGATGTGCGCGCGGCCATCCTCCATCAACAGCGGCAGACGGCTGGCGTCGCCGAAGGTCGCTGACTCCGGGAAGTTCATGCCGGCAGGGTCCTTGAGCGGCCCGTGGACGAAGTACAGCAGCAAGTTGAGGGCGATGTAATTGAGCATGATGCTGGTGAGAATTTCATTGGCGTTGAAATGCGTGCGCAGCCAGGCGGTCACGCCCGCCCAGGCCGCGCCGGCGAGGGTGCCGGCCAGCAACACCATGACCAGCGCCCAACGACTCTCCATCTCGATGATGTTCACCGCCACGGCACTGCCGGCCAATGCGCCGAGCAGCAACTGGCCTTCCGCCCCGATGTTCCAGATGCGCGCCTGATAGGCGACCGCCAGACCCAGCGCGCAGAGCAGAATCGGCAGGGTCTTGACCATCAATTCCGACAGGCCATACCAGTCGCTGACCGGCGCGATCAGCAAGGTGTGCAGCGTCACCACAGGGTTCAGGCCCAGGCCGATGAACAGCAGCGAACCGCAGACCAGGGTCAGCACCGCAGCCAGTAAAGGGGAGCACCACAACATCGCGCGCGATTGCTGGCCGCGCGGTTCCAGAGAAAGCAGCATGTTTTGCTCCGTTAACCCGGCACGTGGGCTTGGGTTTGAGAATGATCGAACTGTCCCGCCATCCAGCCGCCGATTTGCACGGTGCTGGTCTGTTCAGTGGGGATCAGGTCGGAAAGCTGTCCGCCGCTCAGGGCGGCGAGTCGGTCGCTGATCTGGAACAACTCGTCCAGGTCTTCGGAGATCACTAGAATCGCGGCCCCCGCGTCGCGCAAGGTAATCAGCGCCCGATGGATCGCCGCTGCAGCGCCGACATCCACGCCCCAGGTGGGATGCGCGGCAATCAACAGTTTCGGCTTTTGCAGGATTTCCCGACCGAGGATGAATTTCTGCAGGTTGCCGCCCGACAGGCTGCGCGCCGGGCCCTGTGCATCCGGCGTCTTGACTGCAAAGCGCCGAATGATTTCGTCAGCCAGCGCGCGCACCTTGCTGCGCTGGATCAGGCCATTGCTCACCAGCCCTTGCTGGAAGGCGGTAAGCAGCGCGTTGTCGGCAAGACTGAGTTCCGGTACTGCGCCATGTCCCAGACGCTCGGCCGGGACGAATGCCAGGCCACGCTTGCGCCGCGCATCGGGGCGCAGGTTGCCGACCGGGGCATCCTCAAAACGCAGGGTTGCCGCCTGGGCGTGGGGCAAGGTCTGTTCGCCGCTGAGCAGCGCCAGCAATTCATCCTGACCATTACCGGCCACGCCCGCGATACCGACGATTTCGCCGCTGCGCACTTCCAGGCTGAGGTCTTTGAGTGAGCAGCCGAACGGGTCCGGGTTGTGCCAGGACAGTTTGTCGATGCGCAAAAAGGCTGTGCCGCCGCTGACTTTCTCATACTGAGCGGTCAGCCCTTCGGCATCGCCGACCATCAAGCGCGCCAGTTCCAGATCGGAGCAGTCAGCGGGAATGCAGTGCCCGGAGACCTTGCCGTTGCGCAACACGGTTGCGCTGTGACAAAGCGCGCGCACCTCGCCCAGTTTGTGACTGATAAACAGAATGCTGCAGCCTTCTTGAGCCAGATGCCGCAGGGTCACGAACAGTTCCTCGGCTTCTTGGGGCGTCAACACCGACGTGGGTTCGTCGAGGATCAACAGGCGAATGTCCTGCATCAGGCAGCGAATGATCTCGACTTTCTGCCGCTCACCAATCGACAGGCTGTGGACCAGCCGCTGGGGTTCCACCGCCATGCCGTAGCGTTGTGAGACCTCGCGGATGCGCGGCTCCAGTTGTTTGGGCGTGCCTGCCGCTGCGCCCATGGCCAGCGCGATGTTTTGCGCGACGCTGAGGGTTTCGAACAGCGAAAAATGCTGGAACACCATGCCGATGCCCAGGCTTCTGGCCTGCGCCGGATTGCGCATGGTCTGCGCCTGGCCTTGCCAGATGATCGTCCCTGCGTCGGGCTGCGTCACGCCATAGATGATCTTCATCAGCGTGCTTTTGCCCGCACCGTTTTCACCCAGCAGGGCGTGAATCTCTCCGGGCTGAATCGTCAGGTCGACAGCGTCGTTGGCCAGGCAGCCGGGATACCGTTTGGTAATGTGGCGCAGTTGCAGGCGCGCAGGTATCGCGTGGTTTGACATGAAAGGCTCTGAGGCAGAAGTGGGTCGCGTGTGGATAAAGCAAAATCCTGGCCAAGGAGTCAGGATTCGCGTCCGGCACGCGGAATCAAGGCCAGGCACGGAGTTTTCGGCCCTGTCACCGGCCTTCGCCCATCGAGCGCGCTCGTTTCGGCACCAGTTCGGGGCGTGCATGTTGAACGCGGGCCAATGTGGCCCTTTGATTTGAGCAAAAAATGTACAGCGGACGTGGAGGGCGGTGCGCTGAACCAATGCGCGACCCTTGCACCTGTTATCCACAGGTTCTTCCACAGATACTGTGCGCAATCGGGTTGAGTGAGAATAATGCGGCGGCGGTTAACATCCAAAGGCACTAAGAAGCGCTAACAGGCTGTTTTTGCACTCTTTATGGATCCACGCACGGCAATTGCTCAAAAAACGATCATTGGCCTGAAACGCAAGCCCGGCAAGGCTCGCGGTGGAGTGTGCTCAGCTTATCCACAGCTGGATGCACAGTAGATGTGGGCAGTTTTGACATGTTGCGCAAAGGCTCCGGCTATTGCTCCGGCGCTGCGTGCAGAAGGATTCTGCCGCGACTCAAGTCAGCCAGTTGGCGCTGCAGGGTGTCGGTGTGCTCGGGGCCGATGGCGATGGACATCTGCACACCGTTGGCCATGAAGTTTTCGCTTTCCACCAGCCCGTTCAATTCGCCGAGACGCAGCTTGACCAGCGCCAGCTCACTGAAGCTGCATTCAAGGTGGAACGACGCGCGCTGGATCAGCGGCAGACGCTCGGCCTGCTGCAGACATTTGTTGGCACCGCCGCCATAGGCGCGGGCCAGGCCGCCGGTTCCCAGTTGAATACCGCCGTACCAGCGGATCACCAGCACCACGACCTGATCGAACGCCTGCGCTTCGATGGCGGCCAGAATCGGCCTGCCTGCAGTGCCGCCCGGTTCGCCGTCATCGTTGCTGCGGTATTGACCACCGAGCTTCCAGGCCCAGCAATTATGAGTGGCGTTCAGGTCACTGTGCTGCTCGATGAACGCCTGCGCGTCGGTCGGGCTGGCGATGGGGGCGGCGAGGGTGATGAAGCGGCTCTTGCGGATTTCTTCACGAAACTCGCAAGGGCCGACCAGGGTAAAAGGCATGCGTGTGTCCAGCTGACGTCAAGGCGACGATTCTACAAGGCTGGCGGCGTGAGCCCACAACCTTTGAGGATGATCCGAATGAGATTGTTGCTGGCCTGATCCATGTCCTGGCGCGTCAGTCGGGAGCGACCGGTGACGCGACAGATCTGCGAGGCGAAGTCGGCATAGTGCTGGGTGCTGCCCCATAGCAGGAAGATCAGGTGCACCGGGTCGACGGGGTCCATCTTGCCGGCGTCGATCCAGGCTTGAAAGACCGCGGCCCGGCCTTGGAACCACAGGCGGTAATCCTGGCTGAAGTACTCGCTCATGCATTCGCCGCCGCTGATGATCTCCATGGCGAAGATCCGCGAAGCCTGTGGCTGGCGGCGCGAGAACTCCATCTTTGCGCGAATATAGCGGGCCAGCGCCTCTGCCGGGTCGTCTTCGACGCTGAGGTGGTTGAAGGTGCTGTCCCACAAATCGATGATGTTGCTGAGCACCGCGACATACAGGCCGAGTTTGTTGGTGAAGTAGTAATGCAGATTGGCTTTTGGCAGCCCGGCCTTGATCGCGATGGTGTTCATGCTGGTGCCCTTGAAACCGTGGCGGGCAAATTCATCTTCGGCCGCCTGAATGATCGCTTCTTCGTTCTTCTGACGAATACGGCTTGCAGGCTTGGTGACGTGAGCGCTGTGTGCGGGGACTTCAAGGGTCATGGGCAATTCCGGACAGGTCGTAGGGCGCGACGGATGAACAGATAGCGCACCGGCGAGCATCTCGCAAGCGTCGGTGCGGGCGCGGCATGCAAAGTTATCGTGGTTGCTCCACAGGTTCGGGTTCCGCCGCATCGGCGGTCGGAACGGCGGCGACTTTGCTTTCCGGAATCAGCAGGCACATGACAATGGCCGTGATACCGCCGCTGGTGATGGCCGAATCGAACAGGTTCTGCACCAGTTTCGGCAATTGATGCAGCAGCGCAGGCTGCGCCGCAATGCCCAGACCGACACCCAATGACGTCGCAATGATCAGCATGCTGCGTCGGTCGAGCGGCGACTGGGCCAGAATGCGCACCCCGGCGGCCGCGACGCTGCCGAACATGACCAGCGTTGCGCCGCCGAGCACCGGCTTAGGGATCTGCTGAACGATGGCACCAATGTGCGGAAACAGCCCGAGCACGAACAGCACCGCGCCGATGTACAGCCCGACATAGCGACTGGCAACGCCGGTCAACTGGATCACACCGTTGTTTTGCGCAAAGGTGGTATTGGGAAATGCGCTGAAGGTCGCGGCGATCATGCAGCTGACACCATCACCAAGCACGCCGCCCTTGAGGCGGGCCAGGTAACTCGGGCCGCTGATGGGCTGGCTCGCGAGCATGCAGTTGGCGGTCAGGTCGCCGACCGTCTCGATGCTGCTGATCAGATAAATCAGCGCGACAGGCAGGAAAGCGCTCCAGTCGAAATTGAAGCCGAAGCGAAAGGGCATCGGAACGCTGATCAATGGCAGGTCGTGAAGGGGCTGCGGCACCAGTTTGCCGCTGAACCACGCGGCCAGACTGCCGACCGCCAGGCCAATGATGATGGCTGACAAACGTACCCAGGGCGTAGTCGAGCGATTGAGCACAATGATCACGGCCAGAACGAACGCGCCCAGCGCCAGATTCACCGGGGCGCCGAAGTCCGGCGCGTTGAAGCCGCCGCCCAGGTCCGTCACGCCCACCTTGATCAGGCTCACGCCAATCAGCGTGATGACAATGCCGGTCACCAGCGGCGTGATGACCCTTCGCAACTGGCCAATGCAGCGACTCAGTGCGATCTGCACCAGCGCACCGAAAAAGCACACGCCGAAGATCATCGCCATGATGTCCTCCGGGCTGCCGCCGCGCTGCTTGACCAGAAAGCCTGCGGACAACACGGCGCCCAGGAATGCGAAGCTGGTGCCTTGCAGGCAGATCATGCCCGCGCCGATACCGAACGGGCGGCGCGCCTGGATGAACGTACCGGTGCCCGAGACCATCAAGGCCATGCTGATCAGGTACGGCATGTATTGGGTCAGGCCGAGGGTCGAGCCGATGATCAGGGGCGGGGTGATGATTCCGACGAAGCTGGCGAGAACGTGCTGGAACGCTGCCAAAATGGCCGTCCAGGGTTTGGGGCGGTCGTTCAGGCCGTAGATCAGATCATCGTTGTCGAGTGTTTCAGGCTGCATGGCGAGGTCTCGGACGGGGAAATGCCATGTGCTGGCGTGTCGTTGTTCGGGACTACTGCAAAAAACTGTCCAGTTGCTCAGGTTATTTTTATTTGAGTCCGGTTATTTCAATAAATATCAGCCTGATAGCGCTTTCAACCCGCGCTGCAGCGTCTGTAAACCGGCTAGGTGCCGGACAGAAATGTGTCATCGGGTAGCGGCAAGTGTTTCCAGAAAGCTCTCCAGCACCAAATGAGGGCGCCGGCCTTTGCGGGTGACGGTCACCAGGTTGAGGTCGTAAAACTTCGAATCCGGTTTCAATGCGCGCAGCCTGCCTTCCTGCACCCAGGCGTTGGCGTAATGATCGGGCAGGTAGCCTATGTAGCGGCCGGTCAGAATCAGGAAGGCGATGCCCTCCCGGTCGGACGCGCTGGCCGTGCAGGTGAGTGCCTGATAGTGGTCCTGAACATCGTTGGGCAGGCGAAAGGTCGGAGCGATAGCTTCCTGTTGTGCGAGGCGTGCGTCATCCAGCGTGGCATTGTCGGCGTAAAACAGCGGATGCCCGACCGCGCAATAGAGCAGCGAACGCTCGCTGTACAGCGGATGATACTCAAGCCCCGGCAAGGCACTGGCCTGCGGCACGACACCGACATGCAGGCCTCCGTCGAGTACACCGCGCTCGACTTCGGCGGGGGCGATCATGCGGATGTTGATGTGCACGCCCGGCCCGCGCTCTTTCAGCCGGGCCAGGGCATGGGTGATGCGCATGTGGGGCAGGGTGACCAGATTGTCGGTCAGGCCGATGTTCAGTTCGCCGCGCAGGTTCTGGTGCAGGCCGTTGACCTCTGTCCTGAAACTTTCCAGCGCGCTGAGCAGTTGCAACGACGACTGATAGACCTCGCGCCCTTCGTCGGTCAGCGAAAAACCGGCGCGGCCTCGCTGGCACAGGCGCAGGCCGAGGCGCTGTTCCAGATCACTCATCTGCTGGCTGATCGCTGATCGGCCAATGCCGAGCACGCTTTCAGCCGCAGAAAAGCCACCCGCCTCGACAACGCTTTTGAATAGGCGCAGCAAGCGGATATCAAAATCACTGACCTGCGACACCGGATCGGAACGACGGATATTCATTGTTTAGTGTTTACCAAACCAAAGATCGTAAAAATCGGGTTTTATGAACTTTAGCCGCGTGGCACCTTGGCTGCAATGACCGATCGTTTAGCGCCTGCGAGGCTTGCTCCCATGAATATGTTCGAAGTGTCCGATGTGCCTGTCACCCGTCAGTTGAAGCTCGATGCTCACTGGATGCCCTACACCGCGAACCGAAATTTCCAGCGCGACCCGCGCATGGTCGTGGCCGCGCATGGCAGCTATCTGACAGACGACAAGGGACGCAAGATCTACGATGCGCTTTCCGGTCTGTGGACATGTGGCGCCGGGCACACTCGCAAGGAAATTCAGGAAGCCGTGTCCCGGCAGCTGGGTGTGCTGGATTACTCGCCGGGCTTTCAGTTCGGGCACCCCCTTTCGTTCCAGCTGGCAGAACAGATTACCGACCTGACGCCGGGCAATCTCAACCACGTCTTCTATACCAACTCGGGTTCCGAGTGCGCGGATACGGCGGTTAAGATGGTACGCGCCTACTGGCGGCTGAAAGGCCAGGCGACCAAGACCAAGATGATCGGTCGGGCACGCGGCTATCACGGCGTGAATGTGGCGGGCACCAGCCTGGGTGGAGTGAATGGCAACCGCAAGATGTTCGGCCAGTTGATGGACGTCGACCACTTGCCGCACACCCTGCTTGCCAGCAATGCGTACTCGAAGGGCATGCCCGAGGCGGGCGGTATCGCGCTGGCTGACGAGATGCTCAAGCTGATCGAGTTGCATGATGCGTCGAACATCGCTGCAGTGATCGTCGAACCCATGTCGGGCTCGGCCGGTGTGATCGTTCCGCCGCAAGGCTATCTCAAGCGCCTGCGTGAGATTTGTGATCAGCACAATATCCTGCTGATCTTCGATGAAGTCATCACCGGCTTCGGTCGTACGGGCTCGATGTTTGGCGCCGACAGTTTCGGTGTCACGCCTGACCTGATGTGCATCGCCAAGCAGATCACCAATGGCGCCATCCCCATGGGCGCGGTAATCGCCAGCAGCGAGATCTATCAAACGTTTATGAACCAGCCGACGCCGGAGTACGCCGTCGAATTCCCTCACGGCTATACCTATTCCGCCCACCCTGTGGCGTGTGCGGCCGGGCTGGCGGCGCTTGAACTGCTGCAACGCGAGAACCTGGTGCAGCAGGCCGCAGCCGTCGCACCGCATTTTGAACGTGCGCTGCACGGTATCAAGGGCGCGAAAAACGTGGTCGATATCCGCAATTACGGTCTGGCGGGTGCCATCCAGCTCGCACCGCGTGACGGCGATGCCATCGTGCGGCCCTTCGAGGCGGGCATGAAGCTGTGGAAAGCCGGTTTCTACGTGCGCTTTGGCGGTGACACCCTGCAATTCGGGCCGACCTTCAATAGCCAGGCGCAGGATCTGGATCGATTGTTCGATGCCGTCGGCGAAACCCTGAACCTGATCGACTGACCGCGCTGGCAGCGCTCTCTTCTTATATACGTGCTTTTATCGCATCGGGTGTGAGCTGACTCACGCCCGCTGCCTTTATCCGGAGTTTTCCATGAGCAGCATTCAACACCTGATCCACGGCGAGTTCGTTTCTGCTGAAGGTCGTAGCGCCAATGTGTTCAACCCGTCGACCGGGCAGGTTATCCACACCGTGGCGCTGGCCGATCGCGAAACAGTCCAGAAGGCAATCGACTCGGCCAAGGCTGCCTTTCCGGCGTGGCGCAATACGCCACCGGCCAAGCGTGCTCAGGTGATGTTCCGTTTCAAGCAGTTGCTTGAGCAGAACGAGGCTCGCATTGCCCAATTGATCAGTGAGGAGCACGGCAAGACCCTGGAAGATGCGGCGGGCGAGCTGAAGCGCGGTATTGAAAACGTCGAATACGCCTGCGCTGCACCTGAAGTGCTCAAGGGTGAATACAGTCGCAATGTCGGGCCGAACATCGATGCGTGGTCTGACTTTCAGCCGCTGGGTATCGTTGCCGGTATCACCCCGTTCAACTTCCCGGCGATGGTGCCGCTGTGGATGTACCCGCTGGCCATTGCGTGCGGTAACTGCTTCATCCTCAAGCCATCGGAGCGCGATCCCAGCTCCACATTGTTAATTGCCGAGCTGCTGCATGAAGCGGGGCTGCCGAAGGGTGTGCTCAATGTGGTTCACGGTGACAAGGTCGCGGTCGATGCGCTGATCGAAGCGCCGGAGGTCAAGGCGCTGAGTTTCGTCGGTTCTACGCCGATTGCCGAGTACATCTATAAGGAAGGCGCAGCGCGGGGCAAGCGCGTTCAAGCGCTGGGTGGCGCCAAGAATCATGCGGTGTTGATGCCGGATGCCGATCTGGACAATGCCGTGAGTGCCTTGATGGGCGCTGCCTACGGATCCTGCGGCGAGCGTTGCATGGCGATTTCGGTCGCGGTGTGCGTCGGCGATCAGATCGCTGATGCATTGGTGGCCAAACTGGTTCCGCAAATCCAGAGCCTGAAGATCGGTGCGGGCACGACCTGTGGCCTGGACATGGGGCCACTGGTCACCGGGCAGCATCGCGACAAGGTCGGCGGCTATATAGAAGACGGTGTGCAAGCGGGCGCGACCTTGGTGGTCGATGGGCGCAATCTTCAGGTTGCCGGGCACGAACAGGGTTTCTTCATGGGCGGCTGCCTGTTCGATCGCGTGACGCCAGAGATGCGTATCTATAAAGAAGAGATTTTCGGGCCGGTGCTGTGCATCGTGCGCGTGGACAGCCTTGAGCAGGCCATGCAACTGATCAACGATCACGAATACGGCAACGGCACTTGCATCTTTACCCGCGATGGCGAAGCGGCGCGTCTGTTCTGCGACGAGATTGAAGTGGGGATGGTAGGGGTCAACGTTCCGCTGCCAGTACCGGTGGCTTATCACAGCTTTGGTGGCTGGAAGCGTTCCCTGTTCGGCGACCTGCATGCGTACGGTCCCGATGGTGTGCGCTTCTATACCCGTCGCAAGGCCATTACTCAGCGCTGGCCGCAACGTGCTAGCCACGAAGCGTCGCAATTTGCCTTTCCGAGCCTGTAAATTCTGCGGAAGGGAGATCGTCTTTAAAGAGGATCTCCCGTCTTTGCTGGGGCATCGCAAGTCAGGGTGAAGATTTTTGAAATTAACGGTTGACGCGCTCTGTG
>NZ_JAHPJG010000039.1:0-11760 GCF_020515755.1 Pseudomonas sp. B20 | reverse complement strand
GCAGGCTGGTGTATAACGCCAAGCGTTCCAGCGTCGGAATCCTTGCGTCGCAGATCTATCAACCCACCCTGAATTTCCCCACCAGTGTCTGCAGGTGCGTTCCCAGTCTGGCGAGTTCGACGCTGGAGGCGGCGGTTTGTTCGCTGGCTGCGGCGGTCTGTTCGGAGATGTCGCGTACGCTGATGACGTTACGGTTGATCTGTTCGGCGACCACGCTCTGTTCCTCGCTGGCGGTGGCGATCTGTTCGTTCATGTGCTGGATCGTCGCCACGGTGCGGGTGATCTGCTCCAGCGCGCCCCCCGCGCGACGGCTCAGTTCAACCGTGTTATCGGTCAGGGTGCGGCTGTTATCCAGCGTGGTTGCGACCTGCTGGGTGCCGGTTTGCAAGGCGGCGATCAGTTCTTCGATTTCCTCGGTGGACTTTTGCGTGCGTTGCGCCAGCCCCCGAACTTCATCGGCAACCACCGCGAAACCGCGCCCGGCCTCTCCCGCGCGGGCTGCTTCAATGGCCGCATTGAGGGCCAGCAGGTTGGTCTGCTGTGAAACAGACTTGATCACGTCTAGAACGCCGACGATCTTGTTGCTTTCCTGCTTGAGCGCGCTCATCGACTGCGTGGAGTTCAGCACCTCGCGAGCCAGCTGCTCGATCTGAATGATCGCCTGCCCGACCACTTCATCGCCACTGCGCGCCTGTTGATCCGCCTGAGCGGCCGCCTGCGACGCTTCCTGCGCATTGCGCGCGACTTCCTGCACGGTGGTGGCCATTTCATTCATGGCCGTCGCCACTTGGTCTGTTTCGTCTTTCTGACTGGTGACCCCGGTGCAGGTCTGCTTGGTCACCGCTGACAACTGCTCGGCCGCGCTGGCGATCTGCGACACGCCCTCGCTGATGCCGCCGACCAGTTCGCGCAGGCTGACGGTCATGGTCTGCATGCTGCCTTGTAACTGACCCATTTCGTCACGGCGCGTGACCGATATATCCCGGCTCAGATCGCCCTGAGCGACGCGTGCTGCGGCGATGAGTGTCTGCTGCAACGGCACGGTGATCTGCCGGGTCATGATCCAGGCGGCAAGCAAACCGATCAGCAGTGCCAGGCCTGCAACACTGCTGAGCATGGCGCTGGAGTTGGCCGCCTCGCTATCGCGCTGCTCAGTCTGCAGGCGGTTCAGCGCCGCGACGGAGTCCAGCAGCGCTGCGCCAAGACCCTCCATGATTTCCTGATCCGCTTCGGCCTTGGTCTGGATCTGCTTGAACTCGCCGAGCCGTTCCCGATAACTCTGCAGGGCTGCGGTCGCGGTTGTCAGGCCCTGAAGGCTTTCGTTGCCCTGATCCTGGGCAATCTGCCCGACTTCCTTGAGCGCTTCGTCGATGGCCGCAATGGCTGCGCTTTCATCTGCGTCGCGGGTGGTGAAGGTATACGTCTGCACCTGATAACGAGCGGTCTGGACCTGCTGCCTCAATTGCGAAATGTTGGTGAACTCCTCCATCCGCTCGCTGCTGTCCTGTTCCTGGCTGACGCTTTTGAGCACCTCTACCTCAACCTGCGCGATGGCCTGCAAGGCCTGTTCGGACGCCTGCTCCAGGCGCGCGCGTATCTGGTTGCGGGTTTGTCGGTTGACGCGAACGTCCGCAAAGGTCTTTTCCAGCCTGTTCAGCATCTCGAACTGGCCGTTGAGCAGCTTGATGGTTGCCTGCTCCTCACTCTGGTTGTGCAGCAGGGTGAGCTGGGCTTTCATTTCATTGAGCTTTTGTGTAACCAGCGCCGTGCTCTCCGGGGTTTTCTGGACGCGGTCGGTGATTCGCTCGGCGCGCAGGTCTTTGGTCAGACCGTTGAGCTGGGCGATGTCCGAGAGCGACTCCGAGCGGTCGATCATGGTGTACAGGCCATGCCAGCCCGTCAGTGTGATGATCAGCGTCAATAGCAGCACCAGGCCGAAACCCAGGGACAGCTTGAATCTGACGTTCATGTTGCCGAGCGCTTGATTGATCAGTCGGAACATTTGAATCTCCTGCAATGAGCGAACAAAAGCACGTTCCGAACCCGTCGGGACATGCGTTGTGAGCGCATCGGCGTGGCGATTCATTGCGTGACCTGAGAAGGCCGTAGGAGATTTCCGAGCACGAAGGAGGGGTGAAAGGTGTCACATTTTGTCGAAAAAATGGCCCGCGCCGTATGCTGGCGCGGGCTGTGGGCTGACAGATCAGACGGTGAAACGGCTCACCAGGACCTGAAGGTGGTTGCCCAGTCTGGCCAGTTCCACGCTGGACGCCGCGGTTTCTTCACTGGCCGCAGAGGTCTGTTCGGACACGTCACGGACATTGATGATGCTGCGGTTGATCTCTTCGGCGGTCGCGCTCTGTTCTTCGGCGGCAGCGGCAATCTGTTGATTCATCGCCTGGATCGCCGAGACGGTTTTGGTGATGCTCTCCAGCGATCCACCGGCCCGACGAGTCAGCTCCACGCTGCTGGTGCTCAGCTCGCGGCTGCTGTCCATGACGGTTGTGGCCTGCTGTGTACCGCTTTGCAGACGGGCAATCAGCGCTTCGATCTCTTCGGTGGATTTTTGCGTGCGCTGCGCCAGGCTGCGTACTTCATCGGCAACCACCGCAAAGCCCCGACCGGCTTCACCGGCGCGTGCTGCCTCGATAGCGGCGTTCAACGCCAGCAGGTTGGTCTGCTCGGCGACCGATTTGATGACGTCCAGCACGCTGCCGATCTTGTCGCTTTCCTGTTTCAGCGCGCCCATCGCTTCGCTGGAGTTGCCCACCGCAGAGGCGAGGCGCTCGATTTGTGCGATGGCCTCGTTGACCACCCGTTCCCCGTCACGGGCCTGACGGTCTGCCGTCACCGCTGCTTCCGAAGCTTCCTCGGCGTTGCGTGCGACCTCCTGAACGGTCGCCGTCATTTCATGCATGGCAGTGGCGACCTGATCGGTCTCGACCTTCTGGCTGTTGACCCCGGCACTGGTCTGCTCGGTAACCGCCGACAGCTCTTCCGCTGCGCTGGCAATCTGGGTGACACCATCGCGAATCCCGCCGACCAGTTCGCGCAGGCTCGCCGTCATGCGCTGAATCGTGGCCTGCAGCTTGCCCAGCTCGTCCTTGCGATCAACCTTGAGGTTGCGACTCAGGTCGCCTGAGGCCACTCGTTCCACCACCTCAAGGGTCTCCTGCAGCGGCGTGGTGATCTGGCGAGTGATGACCCAGGCCGCGAGAATGCCAAGTACCATTGCCAGCGCAGTCGCGGCGAGGATCATCTGGACCGACTTGGCGCTGTCTGCGTCGCGGCTCTTGTTCTGTCGGGTAATCAGGTCGTTACTAGTGGCGAGCATGCTGACGCCCAGCGTGGTCATTTTATCCAGTGCGGCCTTGGAGGCGGCCTGGGAATCGCGGTATTTGCCCACAGCCGCGCGGTAGCCATTCAGCCCGGCGATGGCCTGTTGCAGCATGGGCGAATAGTTGGAAGAAATGTCGCCAGCCAGCGTGTTGATCCCGGTCACAGCATCATCGATGGCTTTATTGGCGTCCTTTTCGAAATCGGGACGGCCGCTGTAGGTGTAACCACGTACCTGAAAGCGCGCCTGCTGAATCAGCTTGCTGACGCCGACGATGCCATTGAAGGCCAGGATGTTATCTTCCTTGAGCAGTTCGGCTTCGATCCTGTTGGCCTGATCCACTGCCTTGTCGGCGTTTTCGCCCATCTGGCTGCGGCTCGCTTCGCGGGTTTCGATCGCCTTGCTCATGTCCTCAAACGACTGGCGATAGTCGCGGGTGGCCTGAATCTGGGCATCCAGCAACTGCAGGTTCTCGGGGGATCGCAGCAGGTTTCTGGCGGTTTGCAGTGCAGCGTCGAGCTCATCGAGTGTACTTCTGACCTTCGCTGCAGTCTCTGCGTTGTACAGCACCTCGTAGCTCATACGGTTGATGCGCAACTGAAGGGTCAGCTCATTGACCTCTGCAATCGCAGTGACACGGTCCCCACGATCGATCAGGGCCTGATTGCTGAACCAGCCGGTGGCTGAAATCATCAGCGTCATCAACAGCACCAGGCCAAAGCCGATCGCCAGTTTCAGGCTGACACTCGCATTGGCGAGGCTTTTGGTTAAACCACGAGACATGATCACTCCTTGACTGCTTTTGTTCCTAAGTATCCGACTGCATCGGCCAGCTATCGGTTAACTGAAGCGATTGAGTCGACATTAACAACTTAGAACAAACGGGCAAGAAGGGCCGTTACAGCGGTTTCGACGCGCAGGATGCGTTCGCCCAGTTGCACCGGTTGCAGACCCGACTGGCGCAACAGATCGATTTCGTAGGGTATCCAGCCACCTTCAGGGCCGATGGCCAATGTGACTTGCTCTGTGGCCGCACGCGGGCAGGCGGGGAAATCACCGGGATGGCCAACCAGGCCCAGTGTATCGAGCGCGATCTGCGGCAAGCGATCCTCAACGAAAGGCTTGAAGCGCTTTTCGATCACGATTTCAGGCAGCACCGAATCGCGCGCCTGCTCGAGGCCCAGAATCAGTTGCTCGCGGATGGCGTCAGGCTCCAGAAACGGCGTTTGCCAGAAGCTTTTTTCCACCCTGTAACTGTTCAGCAGGATGACTTTAGGCACGCCCATGGTCGCAACGGTCTGAAACACCCGGCGTAACATCTTGGGGCGTGGCAACGCCAGCAACAGGGTAAGCGGCAGTTTGGCCGGCGGCGCACTCTGCAGTTCGACACGCAGCTCTGCTTCATGGGGTTCAAGGCGCAGCAGTTCGGCATTGCCCAGCAGGCCATTGACCCGGCCCACACGCAAACTGTCGCCAACCTCTGCGCGATGCACCTCCTGCATGTGCTTCAGGCGGCGGTCACGCAGGACCACCCGGTCAGCCGCAATGAAATCGGCTTCCTCAAGCAGCAGCAGGTTCACGGTGTGGTCGCGGGCGGCTGGTCCTGCTTGTCAGCGTCCTCGGTCTCATCGTCCGGATGTTCGCCACGCTTCTTGATCATCGTGCTGCACAGTACGCCCAGCTCGAAGAGCAGCCACATCGGCACCGCCAGCAGCGTCTGCGAGAAGATGTCCGGCGGGGTGAGGATCATGCCGACCACGAAGCAGCCGATGACCACGTAAGGGCGGATCTTCTTCAGGTATTTGACGTCGACGATGCCGATCCACACCAGCAACACCACGGCCACCGGGATTTCGAAGGCCACGCCAAAGGCGAAGAACAACGTCATCACGAAGTCCAGATAGCTGGCGATGTCGGTCATCATCGACACGCCTTCCGGCGTCACGCTGGCGAAGAAGTGGAAAATCAGCGGGAAGACCAGGAAGTAGGCGAACGCCATGCCTGCGTAGAACAGGATGATGCTCGACACCAGCAGTGGCACCGCGACGCGCTTCTCGTGCTTGTACAGACCCGGCGCGATGAAGCCCCAGATCTGATGCAGGATCACCGGCATGGACAGAAACAGCGCGACCATCATGGTCAGCTTGAACGGCGTGATGAACGGCGAAGCCACGTCGGTGGCGATCATCGTTGCGCCTTCAGGCAGATAGACTCGCAGCGGCGCCGAGACCAGTGTGTAGATCTTCTGCGTGAAGTAGAACAGGCCGGCGAAAATCAGGAACACTGCCGCAACGCAGCGCAACAGACGTGTACGCAACTCGGTGAGGTGCGAGATCAGCGGCATTTGCTGATCGTTTTCCGGGGTATCAGCGCTCATGGTGCTCGCGGTGGCAATGACGAATCGTGGGCGGGAGGCGTCGGGACTGGTGTGCCGGCGTCAGCCGGTTTCGCGGTTTTCTCCAGCGACAGCTCGGTCTTCGGTGCCGCAGGTTGTGCAGGCCCGATTTCGTGGTGCGCGGCTTGGTCGTGCACGGGGCTTGCAGCTTCGGCCGCTGCCGGTGCTGGCGACGGATTCACCGGCTCGGAGCTGTTTTCGGGCGGTTGATTGGGCGCGAACATTTTGCGCGCTTCGTCTTCCATCGAAAGAATGTGCTCGTTGTGCAGCTGCCGACGAATCTCGTCAGCCCCGATTTCACGTTCAACTTCCTGTTTGATCGCATTGAAGCTGCGCTTCAACCGGCCGATCCATAAGCCTGCGGTGCGTGCAGCACCCGGCAGGCGCTCGGGACCCAGTACCAGCAAGGCAACCAGGCCAACGAGCAGCAGTTCAGAGAAGCTGATACCGAACATGGGCTTAAACCTGGTCTTTGCGGATCGGCTCGTCGACTTTGTGCGCCTGAGCGTCGATGGTGTGTGGCTGGTTCAGCGGCGAGCCCTGTGGGGCTGGCTGGGCCTGCTGGGGTTGAGGCGCAGGCTGTTCGGCCGGCTTGTCATCGTCATTCATTGCCTTGCGAAAGCCTTTGATCGATTCGCCGACGTCGCTGCCCAGGCCCTTGAGTTTCTTGGTCCCGAAAACCAGTACAACGACGATCAGGATGACGATCCAGTGTTTCCAGTCAAAAATACCCATGAAACAGTCCTCGTAAAAGATTTCAAGCTTGAAAGGGGAGAGCGTTACTCTGCCGTGCGAGCGGCTTTTTCCGCGTGGCCGGACAAGCCGAATCGGCGGTCCAGTTCATCGAGCACGGCCTGTGGGTGCTGACCCAGCGCGGCGAGCATCACCATGCTGTGGAACCACAGGTCAGCGGTTTCATAAATCACGTCACTGCAATCACCGCTGACCGCAGCGTCCTTGGCCGCGATGATGGTCTCGATCGACTCTTCGCCGAGCTTTTCCAGAATCTTGTTCAGGCCCTTGTGATACAGGCTTGCGACATAGGAGCTGTCGGCAGCGGCGTCCTTGCGGGATTCCAGCACTTCGGCCAGACGGGACAACGTATCAGTCATGTTCAATGGCCTGCATGGTAAATAGCATCAGGATCTTTCAGAACCGGGTCTACGGTCTTCCAGCCTGAATTTTCATACACTCGGTAGAAGCAACTTTCGCGGCCGGTATGGCAAGCGATGCCACCGATCTGCTCGACCATCAGGATAATGACGTCGGCGTCACAGTCCAGGCGCAGTTCATGCAGCTTTTGCACATGACCCGATTCTTCACCTTTGCGCCAGAGTTTGCCACGCGAACGCGACCAATAGATGGCACGGTTCTCGGACGCCGTCAGGCTCAGGGCCTCGCGGTTCATCCAGGCCATCATCAACACCCGGCCGGTCTTGTGATCCTGAGCGATTGCAGGCACCAGACCGTCGCTGTTCCAGTGAATCTCGTCCAGCCAGTCTTTCATATCTACTCCGGCAGCCGGCTTTCATGCCCGGCGGATTGAACAGTGTGCCAGCGCCATCCGCTGCTGGCTATCGGCGAACGATCAGATACAGCCCGGCGATGAGCATGATCGCGGCTGGCCACGCGGTGAGCGTCAGCAACTGGGTAGCGGCCTCGCTCATCACCCAGCTCTGTATCGCGCCGCCGACCAGCAATGCCGCACCGATCAGCCGCAGGACCGGCTCGTCCTTGCGATCGTGCCATGGGCGCGGCGGATCAGAGGCGTGCGGGCGGGACATGCGCTCCAGCAGATCACGGGTCATGCCTGCGATGTGCGGCAGTTGCTCGACCTGTGATTGCAGATTGCCCAGCAGGGTTTTCGGGCTGACCCGTTCACGCATCCAGCGCTCCAGATAAGGCTGCGCGGTGCTCCACAGGTCCAGTTCAGGGTACAGCTGACGGCCCAGCCCCTCGATGTTGAGCAGGGTCTTTTGCAGCAGAACCAGTTGCGGCTGGACTTCCATATTGAAGCGGCGTGCGGTCTGGAACAGGCGCATCAGCACCTGACCAAAGGAAATATCCTTGAGCGGCTTCTCGAAAATCGGCTCGCAGACCGTACGGATGGCCGCTTCGAACTCATTGAGCTTGGTCTCTGCCGGCACCCAGCCCGAATCGATGTGCAGTTGCGCAACGCGACGATAATCACGTTTGAAAAAGGCAAACAGGTTACGCGCCAGATAATCCTGATCTTCCGGGGTCAGGCTGCCGACGATGCCGCAGTCGATGGCAATGTACTTCGGCGCCCACGGGTTGACCGTGCTCACGAAAATGTTGCCGGGGTGCATGTCGGCATGGAAGAAGCTGTCGCGAAAAATCTGCGTGAAGAAGATTTCCACGCCGCGCTCGGCGAGCAGTTTCATGTCGGTGCGCTGATCCGCCAGCCCGGCCATGTCAGTGACCTGCAGGCCATAGATACGCTCCATGACCAGCACTTTCGGGCGGCACCAGTCCCAGTAGACTTGTGGCACGTAAAGCAGGTCGGAGCCTTCGAAGTTGCGTCGCAACTGGCTGGCGTTGGCCGCTTCACGCAGCAGGTCGAGTTCGTCGTAGATGGTCTTTTCATAATCCATCACCACCTGCACCGGGTGCAGCAGGCGGGCATCGGCAGACACGCGCTCGGCGGTGCGGGCCAGAATGAACAGCCACGCCAGGTCCTGACCGATGATCGGCTTGAGGCCGGGGCGTACCACTTTGACCACGACTTCTTCGCCGGTCTTCAGGCAGGCGGCATGCACCTGAGCGACCGAAGCGGATGCCAGCGGCTTCTCGTCGAAGCGGCTGAACACGTCGCTGATGCGCGCGCCGAGCTGTTCTTCGATCAGCTTGATCGCCAGTTGCTGATCGAACGGCGGCACGCGGTCCTGCAGCAGCATCAGTTCGTCGGCGATGTCCTCGGGCAGCAGATCGCGCCGTGTAGACAGCAGTTGCCCGAACTTGATGAAAATCGGCCCCAGGTCCTGCAGCGCCAGACGAAAGCGTACGCCCCGGCTCAGCTCGGATTTGCGCCGTGGCAGCCAGCGCCAGGGCAGCACGAAACGCAGCGCGAGCATCCACCACGGCAGGGGCAGGGCGAACAACAGGTCATCAAGGCGATAGCGGATAACGACACGTTGAATGCGAAACAGACGGCGGACGGCAAGCAGCTTCATGCGTTATCGCTGGTATTGAGGGAGTGGGCAAGGCGGGCAAAGCGCGCCTCGAGGCGTTCCAGATCGAGCTTGATCTGATCGAGTTCGGCGAATCGTGCTTCGGCTTCGTGTTTGCCCACCAGCGTGCGCGATTCTTCGCTGAGGTAGTCGGCAACGTTCTGGCTGAGGCTGTTGAAGCTTTCCCGGGTCCAGCGCCCACTGTTGCGCAGGTGGTTGCTGAACAACTGGCTGGCCACCGGGCCGATCCAGTTGGACAGTTCGTGCTCCCAGTCCAGCTCCAGGTCCTGAAGAATGCCGACCAGTTCCAGCAGCGCGCCGCTGTCACCGTCGAGTTCGACGTCCGGGCCGTGCAGCACAGCGGTCTTGTCCTTGCTCAGGGCCAGACGCACCAGGCTGGAAGCCGGCGCGCGCAGGGTGCAGTCAGCTTCGGCAGCCCAGTCAGCGGCGAGCAGCAAGCCTTCGTCGCTGGGCAGGATGAACAGCTTCAGGGACGGATCGCGACAGTCCACCGCAATGACACGCCCGGACAGACGCGCCATGCGTGGCAGCGCGGTGCTGTCCAGGCGCAGCACCCGATTGATGCCGTGCTCGATACTGGCGAGCAGCCCCCGGAGCAACATCAGGGTTTGATACCACGATGCAGGGCCACGACGCCGGCAGTCATGTTGTGATAGGTCACGCGGTCAAAACCGGCTTCTACCATCATCGACTTGAGGGTTTCCTGGTTGGGGTGCATGCGGATCGATTCGGCCAGATAACGGTAGCTTTCCGAGTCATTGGTGACCAGCTTGCCCATCAACGGCATGAACGCGAACGAGTAGGCGTCGTAGGCCTTGGACATCAGCTTGTTGGTCGGCTTGGAGAACTCCAGCACCAGCAGACGACCACCCGGCTTGAGCACGCGCAGCATGGAACGCAGGGCGTCTTCCTTGTGGGTCACGTTGCGCAGGCCGAACGCGATGGTCACGCAGTCGAAATGATTGTCCGGGAATGGCAGTTTTTCGGCGTCTGCCTGGACGAACTCGACGTTGCCCGCCACACCCAGGTCCAGCAGTCGATCACGGCCGACCTTGAGCATGGAGGCGTTGATGTCGGCCAGTACCACCTGGCCGGTCGGGCCGACCAGGTTGGAGAATTTGCGGGTCAGGTCGCCCGTGCCGCCAGCAATGTCCAGCACGCGGTTACCGGTGCGGACGCCGGACAGCTCGATCGCGAAACGCTTCCACAGGCGATGCATGCCGCCGGACAGCAGGTCGTTCATCAGGTCGTACTTGGCCGCCACCGAATGGAAAACCTCAGCGACTTTTTCTGCCTTCTGGCTTTCCGGTACATTTTTGTAACCGAAGTGAGTCGTAGGTTCGGCATCGCTGCCTTTGCGCTGATCGTTCATATCGCTTCACCGGAATAGAGTGCGGGTCATTCTAATCGCCAAGGCCGGCTTTGTCTTGACAAGGCTCACCTGCAACGCTTTCTTGGATGCGGGCGGGTGTATATAGTTGCGCCGCATTTCATATGACGATCAAGGAAGCCTCCGATGGCCAAGATAACCGTTGAACGCCCGCACGCCCTGGGCCTCGAGAAGGCTCGCGAAAAGGCCGAGCAACTGGTCGAGAAGCTGTCCACCCGATACGGACTGGCTCACGAATGGGCTGGTGATACCGTAAAACTGGAGGGCAAGGGCGCCAAGGGTGAGGTCGAGGTCGAAGAGGCTTTGATCCGCGTCAACATCGAGCTGAACTTCATCCTGTCGGCCATGAGCGGTTCGATCAAGACAGAAGTCGAGCGCGTTCTGGACAAGGCGCTCGCTGCCTGAACGCCGTATGCAGACCTGCTGATTTTTCTTCGCCGCCGTGTGCCCCTGCGCTCTTTTATGCGCGCAAATCGACAGAATCGAGCGTGCTTTCGACCTTCGAGTCGCAAAGGCCTTGAACCGGGTAGGTATCCCGTCTAAACATGATGTAGACACGCTCTTTGCCAGGCTCGATGAGCTGACGGCATTGCTTGAGCGTGTCGGGCCGATAAAAGCTCGAACGCTGCGTGCCGAAACGACTCGGGCGTTCCAAGTCTGGACGATAAGGAGAACGGGATGGCTGGCAAGAAAAAAACCGACAAAGATGGCGGCTCCTGGATGGGCGAGGTTGAGAAGTACTCTCGTCAGATCTGGCTGGCGGGTTTGGGCGCGTATTCCAAGATCAGCAATGACGGCAGCAAGCTTTTCGAGAGCCTGGTGAAGGACGGCGAGAAGGCCGAGAAGCTGACCAAGGTCGAAGCGCAGAAGCAGCTCGATGACGTCAAGAACACCAGCAAGTCGGCCAAGTCCCGCGTAGACGACGTGAAAGACCTCGCGGTTGGCAAGTGGAACGAGCTGGAAGAGGCTTTCGACAAGCGTCTGAATGGCGCCATTGCGCGTCTGGGTGTGCCGAGCCGCAGTGAAGTACAGGCGCTGCACAGCAAGGTCGACCAGCTGACCCGGCAGATCGAGCTGTTGGTGGGCGCGAAAGCCAAACCGGCTGCTTCGCGCACTGTGGCGGCCAAACCTGCAGCGCCGAAAAGCGCGGCGAAACCGTTGGTCAAGGCGGCGGCCAAGCCTGTCGCCAAAGCGGCGGACAAGAGCGTGGCGGCCGAGCCAGCCGTCAAGAAAGCAGCGGCCAAGCCCGTCGAGGCTGCCAAAAAGCCTGCCGCTGCGAAAAAACCAGCGGCAAGAAAGCCGGCCGCCAAACCTGCTCCCAAGCCTTCTACGCCGGCCGCATCGGAAAAACCCGCGATTCAGTCCTGATACCCGGCTGCAACAAAGAAGACCGGACGCAGAGCGTCCCGAACGGCATACCCACGCG
>NZ_JAHPJG010000038.1:0-19246 GCF_020515755.1 Pseudomonas sp. B20 | reverse complement strand
CGGAACGATAATCCTGAAACTATCAGGCGTGCCGTTCCAGTGATTCCCCTGAACGTTTTCGGCTCGCGAAGATTCCAACAGGTCATGGGCAGGAGTACGCTGCAAGGTCGAAACTTTCGAGAGGCCTTGCTGGCACTGCCATGGAGTCTGTCTCTCAATCTGCCAAGGAATCATTCATGACCACTACCAAGAAAACCGCTCTGATCATCGGTGCTTCGCGTGGCCTGGGGCTCGGGCTGGTGCAGCGCTTGACCGAACAGGGCTGGCACGTCACCGCCACCGTACGTGATCCGCAAAATGCCGAAAACCTGAAAGCAGTCGAGGGCGTGCGCATCGAAGCGGTGGATCTGGACGAAACCGCCTCGCTTGAAGTGCTGGTCCAGAAGCTGCGCGGTGAGGTGTTCGACGTGCTGTTCGTCAATGCCGGCATCAGCGGCGCGGCACACCAGAGCGCTGCGAAGTCGACCGCTGCCGAGCTCGGGCAATTGTTCCTGACCAACGCTGTGGCACCGATTCGTCTGGCCGAGCGCTTCGTCGATCAAATTCGTCCCGGCACGGGCGTTCTGGCGTTCATGAGTTCGTGGCTGGGCAGCGTCACTTGCCCGGATGGCGCCAACCTTGCGCTGTACAAGGCGAGCAAAGCCGCGCTCAATTCGATGACCAATACCTTCGTTACAGAGCTGGGCGAGAACCGTCCTACCGTACTGTCGATGCATCCGGGTTGGGTGAAGACCGACATGGGCGGCGAAAATGCCGCCATCGACGTCATGACCAGCACCACCGGGCTGGTCGAACAGCTCAATGCCTACGCCGGCAAAGGCGGCCATCACTTCATCGACTACCAGGGCAAGACGATTGCCTGGTAACCGGTCGCTCGACTAGAATCGCCGTCCTTCGCCGGGGCGCACCTGACCCCGGCGACCCTGGATCAGCAGACAGGGCAACACTGAGCTGGCTAACCTGAACCTGTCTTTCAGAGGAGCCGGCCCATGCCCGCGATCCGTATCTGGTTGAAAAATCCCCTTGCCGTGTTCACTGCCAATGACCTGGACGCCCGTGGCGGTCTGGTGATCGAAGGCGGCGTCATCACTGAAGTGCTGGCCGCCGGGCAGCTTCCGTCAAAGCAATGTAATCAAACGTTCGATGCCCGTGAGCATGTGCTGCTACCGGGGTTGATCAACACGCACCATCACTTCTATCAAACCCTCACGCGGGCCTGGGCACCAGTGGTCAATCAGCCGTTGTTCCCGTGGCTGAAAACCCTGTACCCGGTATGGGCGCGCCTGACACCGGAGAAGCTCGCGGTCGCCAGCAAGGTGGCGCTGGCCGAGTTGTTGTTGTCCGGGTGCACGACCGCTGCCGACCATCATTATCTGTTTCCCGACGGGCTTGAACACGCTATCGATGTTCAGGTGCAGAGCGTTCGGGAGCTGGGCATGCGCGCGATGCTGACGCGCGGTTCGATGAGCCTGGGCGAAGCGGATGGAGGCTTGCCGCCGCAGCAAACCGTGCAGCAGGGTGAGGTGATTCTGGCCGACAGCCAGCGCTTGATCGAGACCTACCATCAGCGTGGCGACGGCGCGCAGATTCAGATCGCCCTGGCGCCCTGCTCGCCGTTTTCGGTCACGCCGCAGATCATGGCCGAGAGTGCAGCCATGGCCGAAAAACTCGACGTGCGCCTGCACACCCATCTGGCCGAAACCCTCGACGAAGAAGACTTCTGCCTGCAACGCTTCGGCCTGCGCACCGTGGATTATCTGGACAGTGTCGGCTGGTTGGGACCACGTACCTGGCTGGCCCATGGTATCCACTTCAACCCCGACGAAATCGCTCGTCTCGGCGCAGCAGGTACGGGTGTCTGCCACTGCCCGAGCTCGAACATGCGCCTGGCCTCCGGCATTTGTCCGACTCTGGACCTGCTCGCTGCTGGCGCGCCGCTGGGGCTTGGGGTCGATGGCTCGGCGTCCAACGACGCATCGAACATGATCCTGGAAACCCGCCAGGCGCTTTACCTGCAACGCCTGCGCTACGGCGCCGAAAAAATCACCCCACAGCGGGTGCTGGGCTGGGCCACCAAGGGGTCGGCGCAATTGCTCGGACGCACTGACCTCGGTGAACTGGCGGTGGGCAAACAGGCTGATCTGGCGTTGTTCAAGCTGGACGAACTGCGCTTTTCCGGCAGCCATGATCCGCTGTCAGCGCTGCTGCTGTGTGGCGCGGACCGTGCCGATCGGGTGATGATCGCAGGGCAATGGCGAGTGATTGACGGCCAGGTCGAAGGCCTGGACATCAAGCAACTGATTGCCGATCACAGCCAGGCCGCGCGGGAATTGATTCAGGGCTGAACGTGCGGGGCGATAATCTCAACTATCGTGCGACGCTCCGCGTCGGCATGCCGTTCAGGACGCTCTGCGTCCTCTTGCGACGCAGAGCGTGGGAGCGATAGGCAATAGGCCCTAAAGCCCCAGACACGAGAGCATGATGAACGTCGCGAACAGCACGAAGTGGGTCATGCCTTCGATGGCGTTGGTTTCGCCGTCGTTGAGGTTGATGGCGGACACCAGCAGGGTGATGAGGATCATCACGGTCTGCACCGGAGTCATGGCCATCTGGAAAGGCTGGCCGCTGTAAAGCGCCATGGCTTCCATCACCGGAACGGTGAGGATCACGGTCGACAGCGACGCACCCAACGCGATGTTGACCACCGACTGCATGCGGTTGGCCAGCGCGGCACGCAGGGCCGTGAGGATCTCGGGCGCGGCAGAGATGGCGGCGACCAGGATGGCAGTCATCACCGGCGGTGCACCGGTGCCTTCCAGGCCCAGGTCAACCGTCTTCGACATCACTTCGGCCAGCGCACCGATCACCACCACGCCGACAACCAGTGTGGCAATTGAGCGGGTCAGATTGACCGGCTCTGCGTGCTCCTCAGCCGGATTGGAGCCCTGGCTCTGACGCTTCTTCTTTTCCGGGTAGCTGTAGCTGAAAAAGTAACTGTGCGGCCCGACCTGCATGCGCAGGAACAGGGTGTAGAGCAGGATCATCGCGCCAATGGTAAACGCCGAATAGATCTTCCAGTCACCCTTGGGAATGAACTCGGGTACGACCATCGACACGCCCATCGCGGTGAGGATCATCACGCTGTAGGTGCGCGCCGAATCATCGTTGTACGACTGCTCGCCGTGCTTGATACCGCCCATCAGCGCCGCAAGACCGAGGATGCCGTTGATGTCGAGCATCACCGCCGAATAAATCGTATCGCGCACCAGCGTCGGCGACGGCTCGTTGCTCATCATGATCGCCAGGATCACCACCTCGACCGTCACCGCCGACAGCGTGAGGATCATCGTGCCGTAAGGATCGCCGACCTTTTCCGCCAGCATCTCGGCGTGATGCGCAACGCGCATCGAGGCGCAGATGATGAACGCGACCAGCGCCAGCCCCGACACCAGCGCAACCACCTGACCATTGCCTACCAGCACATGCTCCAGTGGATAAGCGACGAACATGGCAATGATTGCCAGCAACAGAAACTTTTCTTGCTTGAGCAATGCGCCCATTTTTATTCCCCAAACCTTGCGACATCGCCGCGGATGTACATGAAGGTGGCCAACAGTGAAGGCTGTCAGAGTAGCGTGTGTGACAAAAGGTTTCATAAAATAGCCCGAATGAGAACGGCACTCACGCGTAAATGACTTTTGATCCCGTCGCCGCGATGTGAAATAGTGCCCGCCGTTTTCAACAATAGTGCCCGCCGTTTTCTTCGCGGCCTTCAGGGCGCGCCTGTTTTTCATGATTCCGCTTTGTTAGAAAGGACCTTTGCCATGCGCGCTTTTCGACTTCCGCATCTGCTGGCTTGCGGCCTGCTGACCCTGATCGCGAGCGTCGCCCAGGCCGCGCCTATCGACATCGATGACGGCCAACACAAAGTCCACCTGCCTGACACCCCCAAGCGCGTGGTGGTGCTGGAGTTTTCGTTTCTCGACGGGCTGGCTTCGGTCGGTGTGACGCCGGTCGGTGCCGCCGACGATGGCGATGCCAACCGCGTGCTGCCCAAGGTGCGCAAGGCCGTCGGTGAATGGCAGTCGGTGGGCCTGCGTTCGCAACCCAATATAGAAGTGATCGCGCGGCTCAAGCCGGACCTGATCATTGCCGACCTCGGTCGCCATCAGGCGCTGTACAACGATCTGGCCAGCCTGGCGCCGACGCTGATGCTGCCGTCACGCGGTGAGGATTATCAAGGCAGCCTGAAGTCTGCCGAACTGATCGGCGTCGCGCTGGGCAAGGGGCCGCAGATGCAGGCGCGCATCGCGGAAAACCGCCAGCATCTGAAGACCGTCGCCGAGCAGATTCCGGCCAACACCAACGTGCTGTTCGGCGTTGCCCGCGAAGACAGCTTCTCGGTACACGGCCCGCACTCTTACGCAGGCAGCGTGTTGCAGGCGATTGGTCTGAAAGTCCCGGAAGTACGCAAAAACGCCGCGCCCACCGAATTCGTCAGCCTGGAGCAACTGCTGGCCCTGGACCCGGGCTGGTTGCTGGTCGGCCATTATCGCCGTCCGAGCATCGTCGACAGCTGGAGCAAGCAGCCGCTGTGGCAGGTGCTGGGCGCGGTGCGTAACAAGCAGGTGGCTGAAGTGGATGGCGACAGCTGGGCGCGCAATCGCGGGATCATGGCCTCCGAGCAGATCGCCGACGATGCGCTTGCCGTGCTCAAGGGCGGCAAGGCCGTGCTGAACCCGTAAATGCGCCGCTGGCTGATGGCGGGCGTAATCATCGCAGCCTGCCTGGGATTGTTCTGGGTGTCGCTGTTCGCCCTGTCGTCGTTCAGCATTCGCCAGGTGGATGCCTGGAACGGGCTGATCACACAGGGCCGCGAGGGCGGCAATATCGCTTACATCGTCGCGCAACTGCGCGTGCCACGTGCCTTGTGCGCGGCACTGGTCGGTGCCTGTCTGGGCGTGGCCGGCGCGCTGATGCAGGGCATCACCCGCAACCGTCTGGCCTCCCCGTCATTGTTTGGCGTTACCGCAGGCGCAGCATTAGGGCTGGCGCTGTTTTCCACCGGCCTGGTCGCCCTGCCCCTCCCCGGTGGTGCGCTGCTGATGACCTGCCTTGGCGGTGCGCTGGCGTGGATCACCGTGTTCAGTCTTGGCGGTGCCTGGTCACCCGCCACAGCTCAGGGCCGACTGGTGCTGGCAGGCGTTGCCGTCGCAGCACTGTGCGCTGCATTGACCCGCCTCACGGTGATCCTCGTCGAGGCGCAGGCGCAAAGCGTGCTCAACTGGCTGGCAGGGTCGCTGGCCAATGTCGGTGCCGCACAATTGCAACTGCTCTGGCCGTGCACGCTGATCGGCGTGGTGCTGGCGGTGGTCTGTGCGCCACGCCTTAACCTGATCAACCTCGGCGAAGACGCCGCGCGTTCGCTGGGCGTGCGCATCGGTGCGTTACGCCTGCTGGTATTCGTGGTCAGTCTGCTGCTGGTCGGCGCCAGTGTCTGTGCGGTCGGGCCGATCGGCTTTGTCGGCCTGATCGCGCCGAACATCGCTCGCCAGTGGCTGGGCAATGACTACCGCTGGCTGATCCCGATCAGCGCCGGCCTGGGCGCGGCCATCGTGCTGGCCTCGGACCTGATCAGCCGTGCCGTGGCCTTCCCGGTGGAAACACCGGCCGGGGTGGTGACGGCATTGATCGGCGCGCCGTTCTTTCTGTTTCTGGCGAGGCGTGCGCTATGAACCACCCGCGCTCAAGGTTGTTGCTGTTGGGGGCGCTGCTGGCACTCGCCCTGCTGCTGAGCCTCAGCGCTGGCACCGTGTGGCTGACACCAGGCGCCGTGCTCGATCACCTGATCGCCCAAGACAGCAAGGACTTCGAGGTCTGGAATCACCGCCTGCCACGTGGCTTGATCGCGATCATGACCGGCTGCGCGTTCGGCCTGGCTGGCGCCATCGTGCAAGGCGTGATTCGCAATCCGCTGGCCTCGCCGGAAATCCTCGGCGTCACCCAGGGTGCCGGGCTGGCGCTGACCATTGCGATTATCGGCCTGCCGCAGTTACCGGTGTCGGCGCTGCCGTTTGTGGCGTGTCTGGGCGGGGCGGCGGGTGCGCTGCTGCTGGCGTTGTACAACACCCGCGTGCAGTTTTCCGGCGTGCGTTTCGCGCTGTCCGGGGTGGCGATTGCGGTGACGCTGTCGAGCATCACCGAATTCCTGATTCTGTCCAACCCGCTGGATATCAACACCGCCCTGCTGGCGCTGACCGGCAGTTTGTGGAGCCGCAACTGGCACCATGTGTTGCTGGCCACGCCGCTTCTGCTGCTGATCCCGCTCAGCCTACTGCTGGCCAAACCGCTGAACCTGATCGGCCTGGGTGACGAGGCCGCGCAGAGCCTGGGCACCGGCCTCACGCGTACGCGTTGGCTGGCGATGGGCAGTGCCGTGCTGTTGACCAGCCTGGGGGTGGGCATTATCGGCCCGGTGAGCTTCGTCGGTCTGGTCGCACCACACATGGCCCGCCGTCTGGTCGGCGGTCATCATCAGTACCTGCTGACCGCTTCCATGGTCCTCGGCGCGTTATTACTGGTGCTGGCCGATACGCTAGGCCGCACGCTGATCGCCCCCAGCGAAATTCCGGCCGGGATTCTCACGGCGGTGATCGGCGCTCCGTATTTCCTCTGGCTGCTGGCCCGATTCAAAGGTTGATCCCATGACTATTCTGAAGGCGCAGCAACTCGACATCGGCTACGGCGCGACGCGCATCGTGCAAGACCTGTCGTTCAGCCCGCCGCCCGCGCAGGTCACCGCGCTGATCGGCCCAAACGGTTGCGGCAAATCCACCCTGCTCAAGGCGTTCGCACGGATTCTCACCCCGCAATCGGGCAGTCTCAGCCTGGATGGCACCGCCTACGGCAAGCTGTCGGCCAACGAGCTGGCGCGCAAGGTGGCTTTTCTGCCGCAAGTGCTGCCGATTCCGGAAGGCGTCAGCGTGCGCCAACTGGTGGCGTACGGCCGCAGTCCGCACAACAGCCTGTGGGGACGCCTGAGTGGCGCCGATCAGCACAGTGTCGATCAAGCCTTGCAGCGCATGGAGCTGGACACACTGGCCGATCGCCCGCTGTCCGATCTGTCCGGCGGGCAACGACAACGCGCCTGGCTGGCGATGATCCTTGCGCAGGACGCGGCCATCGTCCTGCTCGACGAGCCGACCACCTATCTGGACATCAGCCACCAGGTCGAACTGCTGGACCTGATGCGCGAACTGAGCGCCGAAGGCAAGACGGTGATTACCGTGCTGCACGACATCAATCAGGCCTGCCGCTACGCAGACCATCTGGCGGTCATGCAGGGCGGACGCATGGTGACCTGCGGCGCGCCGGGCGATGTGCTGACGGCCGAGCTGGTCTGCCAGGTGTTCGATGTGCAAGTGCAGATCATGCGCGAACCCGTGGCAGGCACGCCGATGTGCATCGTCGAACGCAGCACGCGCTGCACCAGTTAGCGGCGCAGCCCACCGCGCCTGCACCTTCGCGCTGCACTACGCGTTACACACAAGTCTGTTTTAGATTCTGACCGAAGGCCGTGGGAGCGACCGGGGCGGCGATCCGCATTGTTCGCGAAAGGGTTGCCGTATTCTCCGAAAATGCATCGTCTGAACGACCTCCTTCGCGGACAAGTCCGCTCCTACACACGCACTATTGCTACAGGGTGAAGCAAGCCCACATCGTAAGTTGTCCTGTTGGTCAGTTAATTGCATTGCTCGGGTAGGCATTCCAACAAGACCGCAAGGAGCTAGACCCGATGCACCTGACCAACCCACGTCGTCCCCTGAAAAAACTGCTGTGCGCCGTCGCCGCCGTTGTCGGCCTCGGCTCCAGCCTGCTCGCCTCGGCAGCCGATCCGCTGAAAGTCGGCTTCGTCTACATCGGCCCTATCGGCGACCACGGCTGGACCTATCAGCATGAACAGGGCCGTCAGGCGATGGTCAAGGCGCTGGGTGACAAGGTCACCAGCAGCTACGTGGAAAACGTGCCGGAAGGTGCAGACGCCGAGCGGGTTATCCGTAACATGGCCAAGGGCGGTTACGACCTGATCTTCAGTACCTCGTTCGGCTACATGAACCCCACGCTGAAAGTCGCCAAGCAGTTCCCCAAGGTGAAGTTCGAGCACGCGACCGGCTACAAGCAGGACAAGAACATGGGCACTTATCTGGCCCGTACCTATGAAGGTCGCTACGTGAGCGGCTACATCGCGGCGAAGATGACCAAGACCAAGAAGATCGGTTATGTCGCCTCGTTCCCGATTCCTGAAGTGCTGCGCGACATCGACGCCATCCAGCTGGCGCTGAACAAGTACAACCCGGGCACCGAGATCAAGGTGGTGTGGGTCAACTCCTGGTTCGATCCGGGCAAGGAAGCCGATGCGGCCAACGCGCTGATCGATCAGGGCGTGGACGTGGTGTTCCAGCACACCGACAGCCCTGCGCCGATCCAGACCGCCGAGCGTCGCGGCGTGTACGCCGTCGGCTATGCCTCGGACATGGCTCACTTCGGACCGAAAGCAGTGCTGACCTCCATCGTCAACAACTGGGGCCCGCATTACATTCAGGCCGCCGAAGGCGCCATCGCGGGCACCTGGAAACCACAGGATTACTGGGGCGGCCTGAAAGAAGGAACGGTCGAATTGCCGATCAGCGACGTGGTGCCTGCTGACGTGAAAGCCGAAGCGCAGAAGATCATCGCCAGCATCGAAAGCGGCGAATTCCACCCGTTCACCGGCCCGATCAAGGACCAGAACGGCACTGTGAAAATTGCTGACGGCGTGGTCGCGACCAACGCCGAGCTGGCATCGATGAACTACTACGTCGAAGGCATCAAGGCCGAGCTGCCGAAGTAATCAGCCCGTCAGCTGCCTGACCATCGTGCCTGCCGCGCCAGGCACGATCATCGACACTTCCCTTTCAGGACCGGTTAATGGACCAGCTTCCCGTCATCGACATCGCCCCGCTATACGGTACGGACACTCAGGCCTGGCAGGATGTCGCCCGACAGATCGACAGCGCCTGTCGGGAATGGGGCTTCTTTTACATCAAGGGCCACCCGATCAGCGCGCAACGCATCGAGCAAGTGCAATCGGCAGCGAAGGATTTCTTTGCCCGGCCGGCAGCTGAAAAGCTCCTGATCGATATCACCCAAAGCACGCACCATCGCGGCTACGGCGCCATCGCCACCGAACAACTGGACCCCAGCCTGCCGAGCGACCTCAAGGAAACCTTCGACATGGGCCTGCACCTGGATGCCCGTCATCCCGACGTGCTGGCGGGCAAATCGCTGCGCGGGCCAAACCGGCATCCGGACATTCCCGGCTGGGAAGCGCTGATGGAGCAACACTATCTGGACATGCAGGCGCTGGCGCAAACCCTGCTGCGCGCCATGACCCTGGCACTGGGCATCGAGCGCGATTTCTTCGATCAGCGCTTCAAGGACCCGGTCAGCGTGCTGCGCATGATTCATTACCCGCCGCGTGATACGGCGACCTCCGCCGAGCAACAAGGCGCAGGCGCGCACACCGATTATGGCTGCATCACCTTGCTGTATCAGGACATGGCGGGCGGCTTGCAGGTGCGTGATGTGCGTGGCGAATGGATCGACGCGCCACCGCTCGACGGCACCTTCGTGGTCAATCTGGGCGACATGATGGCGCGCTGGAGCAATGATCGTTATCTGTCCACGCCGCACCGAGTTATCAGCCCGCTCGGGGTTGATCGCTACTCCATGCCGTTCTTCGCCGAACCGCACCCCGACACGCGCATCGAATGCCTGCCCGGCTGCCAGAGCGACGATCATCCGGCCCGCTATCCGGTGACCACCTGCGCCGAATTTCTGCTGTCGCGCTTCGCGGATACCTACGCTTATCGCCGCGAACAGGAGGCAAGTTGAACGTTCGGTCAGGTTTTACCCTGCGCAGCGACGTGCATCTGTAGAATGCCCGGGATCTGCACCTGATGAGAAAAGAATATGTACGACTGGTTGAACGCCCTGCCCAAGGCAGAACTGCACTTGCACCTCGAAGGCTCGCTGGAACCCGAGTTGCTGTTCGCCCTGGCCGAGCGCAACAGGATTGCCCTGCCGTGGGATGACGTCGAAACCCTGCGCAAGGCGTATGCCTTCAACAACCTGCAGGAATTCCTCGATCTGTATTACCGGGGCGCAGATGTATTGCGCACCGAGCAGGACTTCTACGACCTGACCTGGGCCTACCTGCTGCGCTGCAAGGCACAGAACGTTGTCCACACCGAACCGTTCTTCGATCCGCAGACCCACACCGACCGTGGCATCCCGTTCGAAGTGGTACTGGCCGGGATTACCGGTGCGCTGAAAGACGGCAAGTCGAAGCTGGGCGTCGACAGCGGCCTGATCCTGAGCTTCCTGCGTCACCTGTCCCAGGAAGAAGCCGAAAAAACCCTCGATCAGGCGCTGCCGTTCCGTGATGCGTTCGTCGCCGTGGGCCTCGACAGCTCGGAAATGGGTCACCCGCCAAGCAAGTTTCAGCGTGTGTTCGATCGCGCGCGCAACGAGGGCTTCCTGACCGTGGCCCACGCCGGGGAAGAAGGTCCGCCCGAATACATCTGGGAAGCACTGGACCTGCTGAAGATCGAGCGCATCGACCACGGTGTGCGCGCCATCGAAGACGAGCGGCTGATGCAGCGCATCATCGACGAACAGATCCCGCTGACCGTCTGCCCGCTGTCCAACACCAAGCTTTGCGTGTTCGACGACATGGCCCAGCACAACATCCTCGACATGCTCGAGCGCGGCGTGAAGGTCACCGTCAACTCGGACGACCCGGCCTACTTCGGTGGCTACGTGACCGAGAACTTCCACGCGCTGTACACCCATCTGGGCATGACCGAAGATCAGGCCAGACGCCTGGCACAAAACAGCCTGGATGCACGACTGGTCAAGCCCTAAAGAGGGATTGAGCAGGTTACATTCATCGTTCCTCACGCTCCGCGCCGCAGAGGACGCAGAGCGTCCGGATCTGCATGCACGCGGCGGTGGTGCGATGTTGGTGGAGCGCGCCACACCCATCGCTCCCGTCAGGCCGCCGCCGCGATCTTGCTGATTTCCCGCTGTCCACTGGATGAGACCTGCAAGGTGCTGGACTCTTCAGTGGTGCGCAGCCAGCCCATCTGAATGAACAGCTGCAACAACCCCGCCCCCAGCGCGCCACCCAGATGCGGGTTGCGATCGTTCCATTTCGGACAGACACAGACCGTTTCACGCTTGCGTTGCGCCAGTGCGGGTATGTAGATGCCGCGCTCGGCAAATCTGGCCACGCCCTTGCTGGTGACCTCCACGCGCTTCTCCTGCTGTTCTATCCAGCCGGCTTCCAACAGGCGCTGATAAAGCTCGGCAGCCATTTCGCCACCCAGATGATCGGAGCAGATTCTTGCGCGGCGCAGCGGCAAAGGCGGCGTGGGCTGGGCAAAGCGACGATTGATCTGTTCAGCACTGGCCAGCGAAGCACAGGCCAAGGCCTCGACCGCCGCCCCCACTTCCGGCGCGGCGAGGCGAAAGAAGCGCTTGCGGCCGCGGACCTCCTGTTTCAACAGACCGCCACTGGTCAGCCGCGCCAGATGGGCGCCAGCAGAAGAAGTCGAGAGTCCCGCCAGGATTGCCAATTCATCGGCAGGGCGAGCAGTACCATCCATCAGTGCCCAGATCATTGCGCTGCGCTTGGGGTCGGCCAGCAAGGTTGCGATCTGGCTGATGCAAGGTCCGTATTCCATGTGTTCACTCCCTGTTGAAACATTCATCTATGGTGATGACTGGGTGAAAGCAATCACGCCTCGATAGAGTTGAACGTGGCTCTTATATGTAATGACAAGTATAAACTCTATGCCCTGCGCCCCCGCGGGGTGAAAAACGCCTCTTACACACCGTGGATGCATCACGACGCAAAAAATCGCCCAACTGTGGCGCGTTCCCTGAACACCAAGTTGTTCCCACAGCTACGCCGCAACCCCTCTATCCAAGGGGTTTGCAGCGACACTTCAAAAGGGGATTAAAAAGACAAGCGTAATGGCTATGACAAAAATGCCAAATCCACTCAACAACAGTCAGTTTCAACTTTGTTCCAGCAGCGAAACTTCGCGTTATTGAACGACCTTCGAAAATTATATTTTCCGACACTTCCGAAGGCCATTTCCTACTGGGACGCGGCGATTAAAACACGCTTGCGGACGACAGACTTACAGCATGTTGCTTACACCGTAACCTGAGCATTTCCAGTAACAGAATGACAGGCTTGCTGAGTTGCGCCCGATGCGCGCACAACAGGTTCAATGGCGCCCGCTCCCCGATCAGGTCAGGCATCAACACTTTCAGGTGCCCGGCCCGCACATCTGCGGCCACGTCCAGCCAGGATTTGTACGCCACACCTTCGCCCGCAACCGCCCAGCGGCGCACGACGTCGGCATCGTCGCTGAACCGGTTGCCGCTGACCGTCAGACTGATTTCGCGCTTGCCGTCGTTCAGCGTCCAGCGGTCATGAACGCGATCGCCAAGCATGAACAGCAGGCAGTTATGCTGCGCCAGTTGCTCGACCTGATGCGGCTCGCCATGACGCTGCAGGTAACTCGGCGCCGCACACAATACCCGGCGGTTGTCAGGCAACACCGGCAGGGCGACCAGGCTGGAATCTTCCGGCTCGCCATAGCGCAGCGCCACGTCGACAGGCTGGCGGAACAGATCGGCAATACGATCACCCAGCAGCAGACGCACAGTCAGTTGCGGGTGCTGCTGTTGAAATTCGTCGAGCCACGGCAACAGCACGTTGCGCCCCAGATCCGAAGGTGCCGAAAGTTGCAGCACGCCCTCGCAACGGTCCTGGCTGCTGGCCAGCAAGCGCCGCCCCTCCTCGAGGCTGCCCAGTGCAGCGCGCGCGTATTCCAGAAACCCCTCGCCTTCGGCAGTCAGGCGCAGGCTGCGCGTCGAACGGGCCAGCAAGCGCGTCCCCAGCTGCCGTTCGATACGCTTGAGCGCCGCGCTGGCAACCGCCGCAGACATGTCCATGACCCGCGCTGCGGCAGAAAGGCTGCCCAGATCCGCCGCACGTACGAACAACTGCAAGTCATCAAAACGCAGCATCAAGGCCTCGTATTATCAAAATAAAATTGAAAGAGCCTGCCGTTTTAGCGGGTTTTATCTTTACTGGAAATAGCCAATGATTCTATTCATCATTTTCTTTCGGAGAGGCCCCTGACATGAAAGCCATTGCGTACTACAAGTCCCTGCCCATCAGCGACGTAAAATCATTGCAGGATATCGAGCTGCCCGAGCCGACTGCTGGCGCTCGCGATCTGCTGGTCGAGGTCAAGGCCATCTCCGTCAACCCGGTGGACACCAAGATCCGCCAGAACGTCCAGCCTGAGGACGGTGCAGGCAAGGTGCTCGGCTGGGACGTGGCGGGTGTGGTGAAGGCCGTCGGCAGCCAGGTCACCCTGTTCAAGCCGGGCGACAAGGTGTTCTACGCAGGTTCCCTGACCCGGCCGGGTGCCAACAGCGAGCTGCACGTGGTGGATGAACGCATCGTTGGCCACATGCCCAAGACCCTGAGCTTCGCCCATGCGGCGGCGCTGCCGCTGACAGCCATCACCGCCTGGGAACTGCTGTTCGAGCGACTGCAGATCCCGCAGCAAAAAGGTGAAGGCGTACACAGCCTGCTGATCGTCGGCGCCGCCGGTGGCGTGGGTTCGATCCTCACCCAACTGGCGCGCAAACTGACATCGCTGAAAGTCATCGGCACCGCCTCGCGGCCCGAGACCGAAAGCTGGGTCAGCGAACTGGGTGCGCACCATGTGCTGGATCACAGCAAGCCGCTGAGCGAAGAACTCAAGCGCATCGGCCTGAACCACGTGACCCATGTGGCCAGCCTGACCCAGACCGAGCAGCATCTGGATCAGCTCGTCGAGGCGCTCAAGCCTCAAGGCAAGCTGGCGCTGATCGACGATCCCAAGTCGCTGGATGTGTCGAAGCTCAAGCGCAAGAGCCTGTCGCTGCATTGGGAGTTCATGTACACGCGGTCGATGTTCGAAACCGAGGACATGATCGAGCAGCACAACCTGCTCAACCGGGTTGCCGAACTGATCGACGCCGGAACGTTGAAAACCACCTTCGGTGAGCACTTCGGCACCATCAACGCCGAAAACCTGCGCCGCGCTCATGCCCTGCTGGAAAGTGGCAAGGCCAAGGGCAAGATCGTACTGGAAGGTTTCTGAGTCGCAGAGGCCTGCGCCGTACGAAGTCGATGACGTCAGTCACGCCCGGCGCGACTGACATCATCGCTTTGGCGATCAGGCGGTCTGGAGCGATGCGTCGCGACGGGCCTGCGCACGGCGCGTCAGCACCGAGAGCCCCACGGTCAGCACGCCGCACAGGCTGATGACCAGCGCCATCGGCGTGGCCGTGCCGTCATGCAGCACGCCCACCAGACTGGCGGCGACGGCGGCAACGCTGAATTGCAGACAACCCAGCAACGCCGAAGCACTGCCCGCGCGCGCCCACTGGCCATTCATGGCGCAGGCCGACGCATTGGGGATGATGCACCCCAGGCTTGCCACGCAGATGAACAGCGGCACCAGCAGCGGCCAAAGCGCCTCGGTGCGCAGCAAGCTGATCGCCAGCAACACCAGCCCCGCAGCCAGATAGATCCAGACCGTGCGAGACAGCAAAAACGCCGGACCGGTCTTGCGCAGAATACGCGCGTTGATCTGCGCCGCCAGAATGAAGCCCGCCGCATTCATCCCGAACAACCAGCCGTAGTGCTCGGCAGGTACGCCATACAATTTGATGAACACAAACGGCGAGCCTGCGACGTAGGCGAACATCCCGGCCATGGCGATGCCGCCGGTCAGCGCATGACCGATGAACACACCGTCCTTGAACAGATTGATGTACTGCCCAGGCGCGCCGCTCAATGGCTGGCGCGGTGTGGTGGCCGGCATGCTTTCCGGCAACCCCAGTGCAACCGCCGCCAGACAGGCACCGCTGAACAGGGCGAGGCTGACGAAGATCGATTGCCAGCCAAAGGTGCTGACCAGCACGCCGCCCAGCATCGGAGCCAGTATCGGTGCCAGACCCATGACCAGCATCAATTGCGAGAAGACCTTGGCCGACTCGACGGCGTTGCACTTGTCGCTGACGATGGCGCGTGACAAGACCATCCCGGCACAGCCGCCCAGCGCCTGCACGAAGCGTGCAGCGATCAGCCATTCAAGACTCGGCGCAAAGGCACAGGCGACCGAGGCGAGCATGAACAGGGTCACGCCGACCAGCAGCGGAATGCGCCGACCGAACCGGTCAGCCACCGGACCATAGGCCAACTGTCCCAGGGAAAGCCCCAGAAAGTAGGCCGCCAGGGTCAGTTGTACGTGTTTTTCATCGGTCCCGAAATACGAGGCCATGGCTGGAAAGCCAGGAAGATAGAAGTCGATGGCCAGAGGGCCGAAGGCGCTCAATGAGCCAAGGATAAGGATCGTTCGTAGATTCATCGGGTGTCCATTAACGGATGCAGAGCAGCGGTCTAGTTTAACCGGCTTACCTTGCAGAGAACGACGGACGGGGAAATTAATTCAAAACTTTTCAATATTTACAGACCGGGAGACCGCATCGATCTCCCGGGCCTTGATCATGCCGGCTGCGCCTGATAACCCTCTTCGCTGATCAGACTGACAATCCGCTCGGGCGACAGGCTGCTTTGCACCTTGACCTGCTTGCTGGCCAGTTCGACCTGAACATCGGCACTCGGGTCGTCATTCTTGATTGCCTCTGTCACTGCGCGAACACAATGCCCGCAGGTCATGCCTTGAACGTTGAATAACTGCATGGTGTCACTCCTTCAGTGATGAACAGCGAGCATCTTCAACCTTGTCATCATGGCAAGGTCAAGTTTCTGCCATTGCTGCCGGGCTGGCATTCGGCGTAATCGTGAGCCAAGCTGAGATATCGACACCTATACCGTCAGCCACATTTACATCAGGAGTATCAGCGATGCGCTGGTCAGCAGTCAGCCTCTTCAGCATTCTCGGTTTCCTGGCTATCACACCTGCCACTCAGGCAGCTCAGGACTACGGCATCCTGATCATTTCCCGAGAGCGCCTGGAAGTCGCGACTTCCTGCGAGATCGGCATCTACGTTCAGGACCGTCTGGCCGGGAGGCTGTACCAGGAAGACTCGGTGTCCTTCAACCTGCCTGCCGGTGAAGTCTCGGTGCGGCTGAGCACTCTGCGCGGCAATGTCGTGGGCTGTGAGCCCGGCATGGAAGCGCCGCGCAGCACCAAGATCCAGCTGCGCGCGGGGGACATCCTCAAGTACCGCATCGCCGCCGACCTGAACGGGATGTACCTCAAGAAGGCTGACCTCAACTATTGATTCGCGCTTGACCTTGCCCGTATGGCAAGGTTGATCCTTGCAGGTAGCCAGCCTCAGGGAGTGATTCACATGCAAGACACCACCACCTTCGACCTGCCTATCAGCGGCATGACCTGCGCCAGTTGCGCAGGTCGGGTCGAGCGTGCCCTGGCCAAAGTGCCGGGGGTCAACAGCGTGACGGTCAACCTGGCCAATGAGCGCGCCCATGTAGACACTGCAGCGCACACCGATCCGCAAACCCTGATCGACGCCGTCAGCCGTGCCGGTTATGGCGCCACGCTAAGCCAGGATCGTCACGCCGAAGCCGACCAGAAAGCCCGTCACCTGCATCACGAACGCTGGGCCTTGCTGCTGGCCATCGTGCTGGCGCTGCCGTTGATCCTGCCAATGTTGTTGTCACCGCTGGGCGTGCACTGGATGCTGCCTGCGTGGGTGCAATTTGCACTGGCGACGCCGGTGCAGCTCATCCTTGGCGCACGCTTTTACGTGGCCGCCTGGAAAGCCGTGCGCGCAGGTGCCGGCAATATGGACCTGCTGGTCGCGATCGGTACCAGCGCCGGCTACGGCCTGAGCGTCTATCAATGGCTGCACGCTGCGCCCGGAACGACGCCGCACCTGTATTTCGAAGCATCGGCGGTGGTGATCGCGCTGGTGCTGTTGGGCAAATACCTGGAAAGCCGCGCCAAGCGCCAGACCGCCAGTGCCATCCGCGCCCTTGAAGCACTGCGCCCGGAGCGCGCCCTGCGGGTGGTCGACGGCCTCGAACAGGACGTGGCGATAAGCGCGCTGCAGCTCGATGATCGGGTGCTGGTCAAACCCGGCGAACGCTTTCCGGTGGACGGCGAAGTGGTCGAAGGCCGCAGCCATGCTGACGAAGCGCTGATCACCGGCGAAAGCCTGCCGGTGGTCAAGCAACCGGGCGACAAGGTCACCGGCGGGGCAATCAATGGCGAAGGCCAGTTGCTGATCAGGACCACGGCGCTGGGCGCGGAAACGGTGCTGGCGCGCATCATTCGTCTGGTCGAAGACGCACAGGCAGGCAAGGCTCCGATCCAGAAACTGGTGGATAAAGTCAGCCAGGTGTTCGTGCCCACCGTGTTGGTGATTGCCTTATTCACACTGGCCGGCTGGCTGCTGGTCGGTGCCTCGCTTGAAGTCGCGCTGATCAATGCCGTCGCCGTACTGGTGATCGCCTGCCCTTGCTCTCTGGGCCTGGCGACTCCGACAGCGATCATGGCCGGGACCGGCGTGGCAGCGCGTTACGGCATTCTGATCAAGGACGCCGAGGCACTGGAGCGGGCTCACGAGGTTGATGCGGTGGTGTTCGACAAAACCGGCACGCTGACTTCGGGCACGCCGCGTATCACCAACATGAGCGCGGTGCTGGGCAATGAAGAACACCTCCTGCAACTGGCAGGCGCACTGCAACGCGGCAGTGAACACCCCTTGGCCCGAGCCGTGCTGGATGTCTGTCATGAATGGCAACTCAAGCCTGATGCCGCGCAAAACAGCCGCGTCCTGAGCGGTCGGGGCATCGCTGGCACCGTTGAAGGCCTTGAACTGGCGCTGGGCAATCGACGTTTGCTGGAGGAAAGCGGCCTGCCAATGGGCGACCTGGCCGAGTCCGCACGCATCTGGGAAGCCGAGGGGCGCACGCTGTCGTGGCTGATCGAGCAGGCTCCGGAGCCGAAGGTGATCGGTATGTTTGCCTTTGGTGACACGCTCAAGCCCGGAACCGATCAGGCGATCAAAGCGCTGAATGCGCGGGGCATCACCAGCCATCTGTTGACCGGCGATAACCGTGGCAGTGCTCAGGTGGTTGCCAGGGCACTTGGAATAAACGACGTGCATGCGGAAGTATTGCCTGCTGACAAGGCGGCCACTGTCACTCAACTGAAAAGCCACCATGTGGTGGCGATGGTCGGTGACGGCATCAACGACGCGCCGGCGCTGGCGGCGGCTGATGTCGGTATCGCGATGGGCGGCGGGACCGATGTCGCCATGCATGCAGCGGGTATTACCCTGATGCGCGGCGACCCGCGACTGGTTCCGGCGGCACTGGACATCAGCCGAAGGACCTACGCGAAAATCCGCCAGAACCTGTTCTGGGCGTTCGTCTACAACCTGATCGGCATTCCCCTCGCGGCGCTGGGCTATCTCAATCCGGTATTGGCGGGCGCGGCCATGGCGCTGTCGAGTGTCAGCGTGGTGAGCAATGCGCTGCTGCTGAAAACCTGGAAACCCCGCGACCTGGAGGACGCACCATGAATATCGGTCAGGCGGCGAAAAGCAGTGGCTTGAGCGCGAAGATGATCCGCTATTACGAGTCCATCGGCCTGCTGCAGGCAGCGCATCGCAGCGACAGCGGCTATCGCCTGTACAGCGCGGACGATCTGCACACGCTGGCGTTCATCAAGCGGTCAAGGGACCTGGGGTTTTCGCTGGAAGAGGTCGGCAAACTACTGACCCTCTGGCAGGACCGCCAGCGAGCCAGCGCCGACGTCAAGGCATTGGCCCGCCAGCACATCGCCGAGCTGAACCGCAAAATCGACGAACTGGCGAGCCTGCGCGACACGCTTCAGGAACTGGTGGAACACTGCCAAGGCGACGACCGCCCCGACTGCCCGATCCTCAAGGACCTGGCTTCAGGCGGGTGTTGCTAGCCACTTCCACAAGGGTCTCACCGCATCCACTCGATGGAGCGCCTGCACGCGCTCCGTGGGAGCGAGGGCCGATACAGCCTTCGAAAACCGTGCGCCTGATACATCGTCTTCGCGAGCAAGCTCGCTCCCACAGTGGTCTTACTTACTGCATCACT
>NZ_JAHPJG010000037.1:0-21131 GCF_020515755.1 Pseudomonas sp. B20 | reverse complement strand
TATTGATCTACAAGGCTTTTTCGTTTCCGTCTGCGCCGGAAGTGGGGCGAATTATAGACACCTCACAGAGGGCGTCAACCGTTAATTTCAAAATCGCCGAAATTAACCTTAAAGGCCCCTTGGCTATATAGAAGAGCCCGTCGCAAACGCTTTCTTCTATATAGCTACAGCACCCCTGCCTCGCGCAGCATAGTGATCTCTTCCTCACCAATCCCCAGCAGCGCCTGCAGCACTTGCGCCGTATGCTCTCCCAGCAGCGGCGGCGCCCTTGTATATTCGACTGGCGTCTCAGACAGCCGTATCGGGCTGGCCACCTGCGGAACACGCCCGGCCAGCGCATGAGGAAGCTCTATGGCCAGGCCCCGCGCCACCACATGCGGATCGGCGAACACCTGGGCCAGATCGTTGACCGGCCCGCAAGGCACGCCGGCTGCCTCCAGCTCACTGACCCATTGCGCAGTGGCCTTGAACACCGTCACCTGGCGAATCAACGGAATCAGCTCGGCACGATGAGCTACTCGCAGCTTGTTGGTCAGGAAGCGTGGATCCTCCGCCCACTGCGGCTGCCCCGCCACAGCGGCAAACTTTCTGAACTGACTGTCATTGCCGACGGTAAGGATCAGGTCGCCATCGGCCGTGGGGAAATCCTGATACGGCACGATGTTGGGATGAGCATTTCCCAGACGCCTGGGGGCTACCCCCGTCGTCAGGTAGCTCATGGCCTGATTGGCCAGACAGGCTACTTGTACATCCAGCAGCGCCATATCGATGTACTGGCCGATATCGCTTTGATCACGATGCGCTAGAGCGGCGAGAATGGCCGTCGTCGAATACAGCCCCGTCAGAATGTCAGTCAATGCGACGCCGACCTTCACCGGCCCGGCTCCCTCTTCACCCTCCGGCAAACCGGTAAGGCTCATCAAGCCACCCAGCGCCTGGATCATGAAGTCGTAACCCGGACGCCGCGCATACGGCCCGCTTTGCCCGAAGCCGGTAATGGAGCAATAGATCAGCCTCGGGTTAACTGCCTTCAGCGACTCGTAATCCAGTCCGTAAGCCGCCAGCCCGTCGACCTTGAAGTTTTCGATCACGATGTCGGACTTCGCCGCCAGTTCGCGCACCAGCCTTTGCCCTTCAGGGCGCGTGAAGTCGATAGTGACTGACTGCTTGTTGCGATTGGCGGACAGGTAATAAGCCGCCTCGCTGGTGTTCTGCCCCGCAGCATCCTGAAGGAATGGCGGCCCCCACGAGCGAGTGTCATCGCCACACCCTGGGCGCTCGACCTTGATGACGTCAGCGCCGAGGTCAGCAAGGATCTGCCCGGCCCATGGCCCGGCGAGGACTCTCGACAGGTCGAGCACCCGGATATGCGAAAGCGCCCCCATGATCAGCCCCCCTTAATAGAAAGCCTGAATGCCGGTCTGCGCACGCCCCAGAATCAACGCATGCACGTCGTGCGTGCCTTCGTAGGTGTTCACCACTTCCAGGTTGACCAGATGCCTGGCGATGCCGAACTCGTCCGAGATGCCATTGCCGCCCAGCATGTCGCGAGCCAGGCGCGCGATATCCAGCGACTTGCCGCACGAGTTGCGCTTCATGATCGAGGTGATCTCCACGGCAGCCGTACCTTCGTCCTTCATGCGCCCCAGACGCAGGCAACCCTGCAAGGCCAGAGTGATTTCGGTCTGCATGTCTGCGAGCTTCTTCTGGATCAACTGATTGGCCGCCAGCGGACGGCCGAATTGCTGGCGATCCAGGGTGTATTGCCGCGCGGTGTGCCAGCAGAACTCTGCGGCACCCAGCGCGCCCCAGGAGATACCGTACCGTGCCGAGTTTAGGCAGGTGAACGGCCCCTTCAGACCGCGCACATCGGGGAAGATGTTCTCTTCGGGCACGAACACGTTATCCATGACGATCTCGCCAGTGATCGATGCGCGCAAACCGACCTTGCCGTGAATGGCCGGAGCGCTCAGGCCTGCCCAGCCTTTTTCGAGAACGAAACCGCGAATATCGCCGACATCGTCCTTGGCCCACACCACAAACACATCGGCGATCGGGCTGTTGGTGATCCACATCTTGCTGCCGCTCAAGCGGTAACCACCCTCGACGCTCCGGGCACGGGTGATCATCGCTCCAGGGTCGGACCCATGATCGGGCTCGGTCAGGCCGAAGCAGCCGATCCATTCGCCAGAAGCCAGTTTGGGCAGGTATTTCTCTTTCTGGGCCTGCGTACCGAACTCGTTGATCGGCACCATGACCAGCGAGGACTGCACACTCATCATCGAACGGTAGCCCGAATCGATACGCTCGACTTCACGCGCGATCAGCCCATAACACACGTAATTCAGGCCGCTGCCACCGAACTCTTCCGGGATGGTCGCGCCCAGCAGCCCCACCTCGCCCATCTCGCGAAAGATGGCCGGGTCGGTTTTCTCGTGACGGAATGCTTCCAGCACGCGCGGGGCCAGCTTGCTCTGGGCGAACTGCTCGGCCGTGTCGCGGACCATGCGCTCTTCTTCAGTGAGCTGTTGATCCAGCAACAAGGGGTCAATCCAGTTGAAGCTTGCCTTACCGCTCATGCCAGTTCCTCGCGTTCAGATGAAATCCTGCAGTGATCCTAGTCCTGGCCCATGCCAGCGACAAACGAGGTTTTATCAAGCATGTGTGCTAATTTCTCACTCCGTGACACAGAACTGCGCTCTAAAACAAAAGTATCAGTGAGAATAAAGTACATGAGACGCAAGATACCCAGCACCACTGCACTGGTCAGTTTCGAGGCAGCCGCCCGTCACGAGAGCTTCACCAAGGCCGCTAACGAGCTCTCCCTCACGCAAGGCGCTGTGTGTCGGCAAATCGGCGGGCTGGAAGAGTTTCTCGGCGTCGAGTTGTTCCGGCGTTCGCGCAGGGGCGTAAAGCTCACGGAAGCCGGGCTGTCCTATAGTCGTCGTGTGTCCCAGCAACTGGACGCGGTCGAGCGCGACACACTGTCGGTCATGGGCCAGCAAGGTGCCAACGCCATCGAGCTCGCCGTGGTGCCGACCTTCGGCACTCAGTGGCTGCTGCCGCGCCTGAAGGACTTCCAGCACAAGCACCCCGACGTCACGGTCCACCTGACCAACCGCACCCGCCCATTCCTGTTTGCCGACACCGACTTCGACGCCGCCATCTATTTTGGCGATGCCGACTGGTCCGGCACCCAGTCGCATCGGCTGATGGGCGAAAACTCCATGCCGGTCTGCAGCCCCTCTTTTCTTGAAGGTCGCGACAGCCTGACAGCACGCGAGCTGGCCGAATTGCCGCTGCTGCAACAGACCACCCGACCCTACGCCTGGCGCCAATGGTTCAATGCGCAGGATCTGGATGTCGCGCGCGACATGACCGGCCCGCGCTACGAACTGTTTTCCATGCTGGCGCAGGCGGCCATGCACGACATGGGCGTTGCTCTGATTCCCCCCTTCCTCATTCAACGCGAACTGCAGGAAAAGCGTCTGGTGATCGCAAACACTCGGTCGCTGCCCGGCAGCAAGGCCTATCACCTGATGATTCCTGAGCGCAAAGTTGAATCGGCATCGCTGACTGCGTTTCGTGACTGGCTGATCGAACAGGCCCGGGCTTACCAGTTGCCCCAGGAAAAATTCGACCAATATCTCAGGTAGCCCATAGCTGCTGACACCTACAGATATAACCTTATGTCGCCCTGAAGTAACTTCCGATCGCTCGCAGAAAACGGGACATAACCCTTTATTTATAGGGTCTATGGGTCGATACGGCGCATTTATCGGATTTTCGGCAGAAAAACTTTTATAACCTGTTTTTCGTAAGGAATATCACCACAGCCCCTACAGATAAAGGGCTCTGTCGAATAAGTGCGACAATAGGTCACAGTGTGACTTGTAGTTCATCTATAGTTTCGTTACAGAATGTATTGAAGCCCGCAAACTTCGCCTGCAAAATGCCCCGCCCCTGCTGCAAAGGGGTGTGCTGATTGGCCAAGCCAGACGCACCAGCCGTAGTGCACTGGCCTACATACGAACGATAAAAAATCGCGCAGGAGATTTGTCGTGCACATTGGCGTTCCTCTCGAAACACAAGCGGGCGAAACCCGGGTAGCTGCTACCCCGGAAACCATCAAAAAGCTGATCAGCCAGGGTCACAGAGTTACGGTGCAAAGCGGCGCGGGCCTTCGTGCCAGCGTTCCGGACAGCGCTTACGAGGCTGCTGGCGCAGGGATCGGTGACACCAACGAGACCTATGCGGCCGAACTGATTCTCAAGGTCGTCGCACCTGACGATGAGGCGCTGAACCTGATCAAAAGTGGCTCGGTGGTCGTCGGCATGCTCAACCCCTTCAACAACGAACTGATCGGCAAGATGGCCGCACGTGGCATTACCGCGTTCGCCCTGGAAGCCGCGCCGCGCACATCGCGGGCGCAAAGCCTTGATGTGCTGTCTTCGCAAGCCAACATTGCGGGCTATAAGGCAGTACTGCTCGCCGCGCATCACTACCCGCGCTTCATGCCCATGCTGATGACCGCCGCCGGTACCGTCAAAGCCGCCCGGGTGCTGATCCTGGGTGCAGGCGTTGCCGGTCTGCAGGCCATTGCCACCGCCAAAAGGCTGGGCGCAGTGGTAGAAGCCTCGGATGTGCGTCCGGCAGTGAAGGAGCAGATCGAGTCGCTGGGCGCAAAATTCATCGATGTGCCCTACGAGACCGACGAAGAGCGCGAATGCGCCGAAGGCGTCGGCGGCTACGCACGGCCCATGCCGGCCAGCTGGATGCAACGCCAGGCCGCCGCCGTGCATGAGCGCGCGAAACTGTCGGACATCGTCATCACGACCGCGCTCATTCCTGGCCGCAAGGCACCGGTACTGCTCGGCGCAGAAACCGTGGCGCAGATGAAGCCCGGCTCGGTGGTGATCGACCTGGCCGCTGCACAGGGCGGCAACTGCCCGCTGACCGTTGCCGATCAGGTGGTTGTCGAGCACGGCGTGACCATCGTCGGCCACACCAACCTGCCCGCTCTGGTCGCAGCCGATGCATCGGCGCTCTACGCCCGCAACCTGCTGGACTTCATGAAGCTGCTGTTCGACAAGGACGGCACATTCTCGATCAACCTCGAAGACGACATCGTCGCCGCATGCCTGATGTGCCGCGACGGGCAAGTTGTCCGCAAGAACGGCTGAGGACACACCAATGGAAGAGCTGATTTCCCCCGGCGTCTACAACCTGATCATTTTCGTACTGGCGATTTATGTCGGCTACCACGTGGTCTGGAATGTCACGCCTGCGCTGCACACGCCGCTCATGGCGGTCACCAATGCCATCTCCGCCATCGTCATCGTTGGCGCCATGCTCGCCGCTGCGCTCACGTTCACCCCGCTGGGCAAGACCATGGGCACGCTGGCGGTCGCACTGGCGGCCGTGAACGTGTTTGGCGGGTTTCTGGTCACTCGGCGGATGCTGGAAATGTTCAGGAAAAAGGCCCCCAAGGCAAAGGATGAGGCGCCCAAGTCATGAGCATGAATCTGGTTACCCTGCTGTACCTGATCGCATCGATCTGCTTCATCCAGGCACTCAAAGGCTTGTCGCACCCGACCACCTCGCGCCGTGGCAACTTGTTCGGCATGCTCGGCATGGGCCTGGCGGTCATCACCACGATCGGCCTGGTGTTCAAGCTCGCGGCGCTGTCTACCGCTGAAGGGACCAGCGCAGGCATCGGCTACATCGTAGTCGGCCTGCTGGTGGGCGGAACCGCTGGCTCGATCATGGCCAAGCGCGTCGAAATGACCAAAATGCCGGAGCTGGTGGCGTTCATGCACAGCATGATCGGCCTGGCCGCGGTGTTCATCGCTATTGCGGCGGTCGTAGAGCCTCAATCACTGGGCATCGTTCGCAATCTGGGCGATGCGATTCCGGCCGGCAACCGTCTGGAGCTGTTCCTCGGGGCCGCCATCGGGGCGATCACCTTCTCGGGTTCGGTCATCGCTTTCGGCAAACTCTCGAGCAAGTACAAATTTCGCCTCTTTCAAGGCGCACCAGTACAGTTTGCCGGCCAGCACACGCTCAATCTGGTCCTTGGCCTGGCCACACTGTTCTTCGGCCTGACCTTCATGTTCACCGGCAGCCTCACTGCCTTTGCGATCATGCTGGCGCTGGCCTTCGTCATCGGTGTGTTGCTGATCATCCCGATTGGCGGGGCCGACATGCCGGTGGTGGTCTCGATGCTCAACAGCTATTCAGGCTGGGCAGCGGCCGGCATCGGCTTTTCGCTGAACAACTCGATGCTGATCATCGCGGGCTCACTGGTGGGTTCCTCGGGCGCGATCCTCTCCTACATCATGTGCAAGGCGATGAACCGCTCGTTCTTCAACGTGATCGGCGGTGGCTTTGGCGGCGCAACGGACTCGGCAGGCCCGGCGGGTGCGAAGGAAGCACGCCCGGTGAAATCCGGCTCGGCAGACGACGCGACCTTTTTGCTGACCAACGCCGACACCGTGATCATCGTGCCCGGTTACGGCCTGGCAGTGGCTCGTGCGCAGCATGCGCTCAAGGAACTGACCGAGAAGCTCGTCCACCGCGGCGTCACCGTGAAGTACGCCATTCACCCGGTGGCCGGACGCATGCCCGGGCACATGAACGTGCTGCTGGCCGAAGCCGAAGTGCCTTACGACCAGGTGTTCGAGATGGACGACATCAACTCCGAATTCGGTCAGGCCGATGTGGTGCTGGTGCTCGGTGCCAACGACGTGGTCAACCCGGCCGCCAAGAACGATCCGAAATCCCCTATCGCCGGGATGCCCATTCTGGAGGCGTTCAAGGCCAAGACCATCATCGTCAACAAACGCTCGATGGCCAGTGGTTACGCAGGCCTGGATAACGAATTGTTCTATCTGGATAAAACCATGATGGTCTTCGGAGACGCCAAAAAGGTGATCGAGGACATGGTGAAGGCCGTCGAAAACGCCTAGCCTGACCCCGTTCCATTGAAGCCCCGGCTCGCTTGGCGACCGGGGCTTTTTACATTCCGCGTAACAGTGTTTTGCGCTGGAACCCGCTAATTAGAGCGGTCAAATGCGACCTTGGTAGCAGGACGAAGCTCGACCAAGGCTCTAGACTTGTCGTTCGCTTCTATCTACGAGACAGACCCATGTACCGTGACCGTATCCGCCGGCCCTCCCTGATGAGCAAGGTTATGAGCGCAGCCGACGCTGCCGCCTTGATTGAAGACGGCATGACCGTCGGCATGAGTGGCTTCACCCGTGCAGGCGAAGCCAAGGCCGTACCCCACGCGCTGGCCGAGCGCGCCAAAGTGACGCCGCTGAAAATCAGCCTGATGACCGGCGCCAGTCTGGGCAATGACCTGGACAAGCAACTGACCGAGTCCGGCGTACTGTCCCGGCGCATGCCCTTTCAGGTCGACAGCACGCTGCGCAAGGCGATCAACAACGGCACGGTGATGTTCATCGATCAGCATTTGTCCGACACCGTCGAGCTGCTGCGCAATCGACAGATCAAGGCCGTGGACCTGGCCGTGATCGAATGCGTGGCGATCACTGAAGAGGGCCATCTGGTGCTGAGCACCTCCGTCGGTAACTCGGCCAGCTTCGCCATCCTGGCCAAACAGGTCATCGTGGAAATCAACCTGTCCCAGCCACTCGAGCTGGAAGGCCTGCACGACATCTATATACCCAGCTACAGACCGACACGCCTGCCGATTCCGGTCCTGGAGGCCGATTCGCGTATCGGCAGCCACGCGGTGAAGATCGACCCGGCAAAAATAGTCGGCATTGTCATCAGCAACCAGCCTGACTCGCCCTCCACGGTCACACCACCTGATGCGGACACGCAGGCCATCGCCAATCATCTGGTGGAGTTCTTCAAGAAAGAAGTGCGCGAAGACCGGCTGACCGACAAGCTGATGCCACTGCAGGCCGGGATAGGCAACATTGCCAACGCGGTGATGCACGGTCTGCTGGCGTCGCCCTTCACGGACCTGACGATGTACTCCGAGGTGCTGCAGGACTCGACATTCGACCTGTTCGATGCAGGCAAACTGACCTTTGCCTCGGGCAGTTCCATGACCTTGTCGGCGGCCAAGCACGCCGAGGTCTTTGCCGACTTCAATCGCTACAAGTCCAGGCTGGTACTGCGCCCGCAGGAAATCTCCAACCACCCCGAGGTGATCCGTCGCCTGGGTATCATCGGGATCAATACCGCGCTGGAGTTCGACCTGTACGGCAATGTGAACTCCACCCACATCTGCGGCACACGCATGATGAACGGCATTGGCGGTTCCGGAGACTTCTCGCGCAACGCACACCTGGCGATCTTCGTCACCAAATCGATCGCCAAAGGTGGCGCGATCTCCAGCGTCGTGCCCATGGTCAGCCATGTCGACCACACCGAACACGATGTCGACATCCTGGTCACCGAGCAGGGCCTGGCGGACCTGCGCGGTCTGGCGCCTCGCGAACGCGCCAGGGTGATCATCGATAACTGCGTGCATCCGGATTATCGCGATGCGCTGAACGCCTATTTCAATGCCGCTTGCGCCGTGGGCGGGCATACCCCGCACATCCTTCGCGAAGCACTGAGTTGGCACATCAACCTGGAAGAAAACGGGCGCATGCTGCCAGCCTGAACAGGACAGTTGGAAGTGAGCAAGCGCTTTTCCGCTTCACTTTCAGCTGGCACCCAAGGGCTTATGAAAAAACTGTACTGCTGTACCGGTCATAAAACTGCCTTGAAAGGTCAAAATCACCACAATCGACCAAAAAATGCACCCTTAAAGTGCAGACCGGTACAGTTGCCCCATTTATGAACAAAACAGTGCCCAATCACAGTTAACTGAACCCTCACAATACAGGTGAACTGTGTCTATGGAAGCTGGACGCGCACGAGGAAAATGGGCACCAGTCAAGCAACTCACTTATCCCGCCACAAGCGGAAGGAAGTCACACCATGGAACGTACAATCAGTTCCGATCTGTTCAGCGAAAGCACCGTTACCACCGCAAAAGCCTCTCTGCCTCTGCGCGTATTCGCCAACCTGATGCTCTGGCAGCGTCGCCTGTCCAGCCGCCACCAGCTGGCCCGTCTGGATGCACGCTTGCTGGCTGACGCCGGTATCAGCGAATCCCAGCGTTACGAAGAGCTGAGCAAGCCGTTCTGGCGCTAAACAAGCGCCCGCTGGTCCTTGACCGTCAGGTCTCCTGCCAGCAACCCGAATTGCTTCATACAAGACCCGTCTCAGGCAACTGAGACGGGTTTTGTCGTTTCAGGGGGCGGATTCAGAGAGCCTTGGCTAAACCAGTACAGATTTAAAGAATACGAATACGGCAGGTACAGTTACCAAATATTGCAAACTGTGTAAGTCGAAGCCGTCGACCTTCATGACAACTGCAGTATGGGTGGGATAGTCTAGCGCTCTACCTCAGCCCTTCGGCTTCTCAGGCAGTCTGTGCCCACTTGTCCACAACGGAACTCGATCATGTCTCTGCTACGTAACCTTGGCGCTGTCTTTCTGTTGACCGCCGCAGCCGGTGCAAACGCCTCCAGCTTCATCGTCACCACCGACGCAGTGGTCGATGCCGTCAATGCATCGACCCGCGCGACCTCCAACGTGTCCTCTTCCCTGAAAGACGACAAGATCGTTCTTGCCGCCCGTGACGACGCCGCCAGCTTCGTGGCCAGCTCCGGCGACATCCGCAGCGCTCGCCTCGAAGGCGCGTTGCAGCACATCCGCCAGGTGCTGCCTGAACTGCAAGCCAGCGACAGCCAGCTGGCTCAGGCCATTCTGGCCATCTGACCGCTGCGCCCCGGCTACGTGCCGGGGTAGCTCTGGCCCGCGCATTGCGCTAGCCTTGGAGCCTGTTTTGCCGGTTCGTGAAAGTCATGCGTTTAGTGCACCTTCTGTATATCGCTCCCTTTGCCAGCCTGATGTACGTCAGTCAGGTTCAAGCGTTCGATACGACCACGCAAGGCCTGGTCAAGACCGCCTATGCCACCAGCCAGGTCTCGACAGGACCGTTCGATAACAAACTGATCATGGCTGCCCGTGACGATGCTGCTGCATTCATCGCCAGCGACGGAGAAATGCGTGGCGCCCGGCTTGAGTCAGCGCTGCACGCCCTGCGTCAGGCAGATGCAAAACTTCATGCCAGCGACCTTGAACTGGCGCAGGCAATCCTCGTCCAATAGCCACTTTCCCCTCTTCGCGTAACTGGAGACGTCACTACATGCGTACCCCGCTGATTGCTGCTTCCCTTGGCCTGCTCTTGCTGGCCGATTTTGCCCAGGCCCAGACTGTTGTGGCCACGAGCAACATCATCGTTCGTGCGTTCGGCCGTACCATCGATTTCACTTCCGACACCACCACATCGATCCGCGACTCCAAGGTCGTTCTCCAGGCCAAGGACGATGCTGCCAGCTACGTTGCCACCGGTGGTGATATCCACGGTGCCCAACTGGATGCTGCGTTCGACACGCTGCGTACCCGCGTGCCGGAAGCGCGCAATGCAAGCGATCAGACCCTGGCTGAAGCAATCCTCGCATTGTGAGGCGGTTTCGCGCCTGGCTGCTTGCTGGCGCGCTGTCGCTGGTCGGTACGCATGCCTTTGCCAGCCTGAAGCTGGAATTGCACACCGACGGCCTCGATGCGCCGCAACAGCAAGCCAGCCAGGCGCTGCTCGACGAAGCCCTGCACGCACTACCGCCCAGCTTCGTCGAAGCACTGGACCGCACCGTCGAGGTGAGCTGGTCCGCTGACATGCCGCAGAACGCCTACGGTCAGGCCGCCGGGCCCTATCAGCTGTACCTCAACAGCCACCTGCTGGCCTCGTTGACGGACGGCTCGGCAGCCACGGCCCAGACCGGCCGGCCACACGGTACGGTGCGTCGTGAGTTGCTCGCCACTGTCCTGCATGAGCTGACCCACGTCTACGACCGCGCCCGCCTGTGGTCGCCCAGCGAGCGAGCGGCGATTTTTCGCTGCACATCACGCAGCAGCTCACTGGGCAAGGTCGGCCTGCCTGACAACTGCCGCGGCCAGACCGAGCGACGCTTCACCCTGAGTGACGATCCACGCCTGCTGGACCTGGCGGGCTGGCAGCAATATGTCGGACGTCGCGGCGACCGCGAGGAACATAACGGCCAGGTCGCCCGCAGCCCGGACATCTACGAAACCACCAGCCCGCTGGAATTCGTGGCGGTGAATATGGAGTACTTCCTCCTCGACCCGGCCTACGCCTGCCGTCGCCCTGCCCTGTATGCGTATTACAAGGAGCGTTTCGGCTGGGCACCTGCAGCCCATAACGAATGCCCGAAGTTCTACCCCTACCTGAACGCCGGCAGCGACTTCGGCCGAGAGCCATTGGGCAAGCTGGACCCGGAGCGGGTCTATGCGGTGGATTATCTGCTGGCCGAGGCGAACCAGAACTGGGCAAGCCGCTGGGGCCACAGCATGTTGCGCCTGGTGATCTGCAAACCCGGCCGCCCGCGTGGTCCGGATTGTCGACTGGACCTTGATCAGCACCTGGTGCTGTCGTACCGGGCGTTTGTCGGCGACGTGCAACTGTCCAGCTGGGACGGCCTTATGGGTGCCTACCCGTCGCGCCTGTTCGTCCTGCCACTGGCGCAGGTCATCGATGAATACACCAAGACCGAACTGCGCAGCCTGGCGTCAGTACCGATCAAGCTGTCGCGTCCGGAAATAGAAGGGCTGGTGCAGCACGCCGCCGAGATGCACTGGAGCTACGACGGCAACTACTACTTCCTCTCGAACAACTGCGCCGTTGAAAACCTCAAACTGCTGCGCGCCGGTACGCACAACCCCAAGCTCGTCGGCCTGGACAGTATTTTGCCCAACGGTTTGCTTGAAGTCCTCGAAGGCCGAGGGCTGGCTGATACCAGCGTACTGGACGATCCCAAGCAGGCGCTGCGTCTGGGCTATCGGTTCGACTCCTACCGCGACCGCTACCAGGCGATGTTCGAAGTGCTGAAGAAGCACCTGCCGATCAAACAGAACACCGTGGAAGACTGGATGGCGCTACCCGCCAGTGAGCGCAGCCAGTGGTTCGCTAAAGCCGATCTGCGTACCAGCGCTGCGATTCTGCTGCTGGAGCAGGCCAGCCTGCGCAGGCAACTGTTGTTGGCTCAGGACGAAGTGAAACAGAGCTACCTGGGTGCACGGGAATTGAAAGATGGCAAAGTCTCCAACGCCACCAAAACGCTGCAGGAGATCCTCGCCAGCAGCGGGTTCCTCAGCCGGCCTGCCGAGCTGCTGGGCAGCGACGGGTACGGTTTGCCACAGGCGGGTGAATGGCAGCGTCTTGAAGCAGAAAGCAGTCAGCGCCAGAAGCAGCTCAAGCGCCTGACCGGCGATCTCGACAAGGAAGTGCGAGCCCTGCTGGAGCCTGAGCGCGCCAAAGAGATTGCCGCCAACGAAGCCAACCTCAAACAGGTGTCCGAGCACCTGAGGGCGTTGCACAAGGCTGCAGGCGGGCTGCAGTTGCCGTGATCAGGCCGTTTTCTTTCTCGGTTTGAGGTATTTGACCAGGCCCTGGAACCAGATCACCAGGGCCGGGTTGCCCTTGATCTGAATATCCTTGTCCTGAATGCCTTTCATGAACGCCAGCTGCTTGTTCTTCGCCTGAAGGGTGTCGAAGCCAAAGGCTGCATCACGAAACGAGATGGCAAAGGCCGGCTCTGCAACCGTGCCACTTGCACTGCGGATCCGTTGATCATGGACCACAAAGTGACGTGCAACCTTGCCATCGGCGGTCTGCAGCTGAAAGGTCAGGTCTTTGCCAGCCAATTGCTGCTGGAACGCCGGATTGTTACGACTGGCGCGGGCCATCAGCAGGCCGAGCATCCACAACAGAAAACGAAATTTCATACACGGCCTCTGAACACGCGGGTTCCGACTCGGAATCGGCGTGGCAGTGTAGCGGGTTATCGGCGCAAAACCTGTAGGACAAGAAAGGATTTCGAGGGAGATCGGCACAAAACAGTTACCGAACATGAGGATGCTGCTCCGCGTGGGAAGCAGCATCCCACTGACATCAACGAATGCTGTTGATGCTGCCTTTGTTACCCGTGACCTTTACATCGACCTTCTTGAAGATGAAGTAGTCTTTGATGCTGACTTCGTAGCGCGGCGCGACGATCAGATCGGCGCCGGAGGATTTAACCGCCTTGAAGGCGGCTGCCGCTTTGGTCGTCGAGACAGGATCAGGCAACGCCAGACCCAGGCCGCCACCGCCACTTGCGCCACCGTAGGTCACGCCGTCGGCGAACTGATTATCGCCGCCGAAGCTCAGGAAATTGAACAGCACGTTGGTGGACGACTCGCCGCTGATGGTGCCGCCAACCTTGACGTCAGCCTTCAGGTCGGTTTTGACCGTGCCTTCCAGCGGTGCGCTTGGCTGGCTGACGTTGTAGCTCACACAACCGCTGGTCGTGGCGATCAGAGCCGCAACAGCAGCAAACTTCCATGGCTTTTTCATTCTGGATTTCCCAAGAGTAATTGAAGGGGTGCAGCAGGAACGGCACTCTAAGGGAATCAGCAACAAGAAAAAGTCAGGCAAAGCTGTGGCTTTGGAAGGCAATTACATGGAATGGAGTAGGACAATTCTCACAGGGAGCGAGAGGCATCATCGGCGTCATACGACAGAAACAAGAAACGGGCACCCAATCCGATTGGTGTGCCCGCCTGTGGGTCGTGCGTCTCCCGCCGAGGCGCACAACAGGGTGTCAAGGATTGACGCTGTCTTTCAGGGCTTTCCCCGGTTTGAAGGCAACCGTGTTGCTTGCCTTGATTTTGACCGGCTCCCCGGTCTGTGGGTTCTTGCCAGTGCGAGCGCCACGGTGGCGTTGCAGAAAAGTACCGAAACCTACCAGCGTGACACTGTCCTTGCGGTTCAGTGCGCCAGTAATCTCTTCAAGGATGGCATTGAGAACGCGATTGGATTGTTCTTTGGTGAGATCCGCCTTTTCAGCGATGGCGGCTGCAACTTCTGGTTTACGCATATGAAGCCTCTTTTACGGTTTTTTGTTTTTATGTCCCGCGCCGCTTTTGTAAAAAAACGGCAACAAGGCGCCGCGACAGCTCTACGTAGCGGCAGACAAGACCGAGGATGGCATGCCGAACTGACCCGCGCCAGTGCATGAATGCGGTTTATTGGCAGAAATACAGGGTCAATCCGACAAAATGACGTGAAATCACGCCAATAACGCAGGTAACACCTTGTTGAGTGCGAGTTTTTCCATAACCGCAGCGCCTGTCAGGGCATAGCCCAGCAGATGGCCGTCGGCGTCGTGACACAGCGCCTTGATATCAGCGCCCTGCCCTTCGACGCTCCAGTGGCCATCGCTACCACGCGGCGGCGGCGAAACCACCAGCGGGCAGGCGGGCGTCTTCACGGTGATCGGCATGGGCCCGTATTTGACGGAAGTCGGGTTTCCGGCCAGCGTCTGGGCCAACGCACGAGCGCAGCTCATCAACGGCATCACGTAGAGCAGGTTCAGGCCATCGACTTCAGCGCAATCACCCAGCGCGTGGATGTTGGCGCGGGAGGTTTTCAACAGGCGGTCGACCAGAATGCCGCGCCCGGTCTGCAAGCCGGCAGCAGCGGCCAGCTCGATGCGAGGACGCAGGCCGATGGCTGACACCACCAGGTCGCAGTCCATCACCTGCCCGTCCGACAAGTGCGCTTGCAGGCCCTCACCATTGCGGTTCAGGCGGGTCAGCACCGGCCCCAGATGGAAACGTGCGCCCAGGCTTTCAAGACCGGACTTCACCGCAGCCGCCGCCTCAGGGGGCAACAGGGTCGGCATGACCTGTTCGCACGGCGCCACCAGATCCACGTCATAGCCGCCCAGGATCAGGTCGTTGGCGAACTCACAGCCAATGAGCCCTGCGCCGAGAATCAACACCCGACGCTTGCCCGCCGCAGCCGCGCGGAAACGGGCGTAATCCTGAAGATCGTTGATCGGGAAAACCGCATCGCCGGCGTCGCCTTCCACCGGTACACGAATGGTTTCGGCGCCCCAAGCCAGCACCAGGTCGCGGTAATACACCGCCTCTTCGCCGATCCACAGGCGTTTGTGACCGGCATCGATCCCGCTGATGCGCGTGTGCGTGCGGATCTCGGCCTTGAGCTGATCGGCCATGGCGCCGGCTTCAGCCATGCTCAGGCCGTCGGCTTCCTTGTTTTTGCCAAAGCCGGTAGAGAGCATCGGCTTGGAGTAGGAACGGCCATCGTCGGCCGTGATCAATAGCAGCGGCGTGTCTGCGTCCAGCTTGCGAAACTCTCGAGCGAGGTTATACCCCGCAAGGCCGGTGCCGATGATGACGACAGGTGCGCTCATTGTTCTTCCCTATTTCACTGTGCCTGGTGCTCGTTGTTGCCAGCCCTGGTTTGCGGGCAGCAATCAACCGATTTCGATCATTTCAAAGTCCATCTTGCCCACGCCGCAATCCGGGCAGAGCCAGTCTTCCGGCACATCCTGCCAGAGGGTGCCGGGCGCAATTCCGTCATCCGGCCAGCCATCGGCTTCGTTATAGATCAGGCCGCAGACGATGCATTGCCACTTCTTCATGTCAGGTTCTCTCGTTTATCAGGCTCAATAGCGTACGACGGTCAGTTGCCGTCTTCTGAAGGGCGTTGTACTGATCGGCAGGCGCGGATGCAAGTCTGATTCTATAACCCGACGTTCTGCCGACCGTCGGTCGAGACCGGCAATCATGCTAAGCTCGCGGCCTCGTTGGCTGCCGGAACTGGCTTACCGTGACCCAGCAATCCCCCGCATTCATTGGCCCTGTCTGGCTCGAGCGCGAGCAATTGATCGACGCGCCGGACCCGGTAATGCTCGACTGGTTGTTCAATCAGGACTCCCTTACTCGTCGCCTGGACCGTTTGTCTGACGGTCGTTTCAGCGTATTTCCGCAATTTGAAGGCTGGCAGTCCTTGCGCCCTGACGAGTGCCTGACGCTGGGCCTGCCAGAGGCGGGCGAAGGCTGGGTGCGCGAGGTGTACTTGCGCGGTAACGGCAACAACTGGGTGTTCGCGCGCAGTGTCGCCGCGCGCAGCGCCCTGCTGGATGGCGGCCTGAATATGGATGAGCTGGGCACTCGTTCGCTGGGTGAGTTGCTGTTCAGCGATCCGGCGTTCGTGCGCGGCACGCTTGAAGTGTGTCATTACCCCGAGGCCTGGCTGCCCGCTGCCGATGCAGCGCGCGGGCTGTGGGCACGCCGCTCGCGCTTCGATCGAGGCGCGTTGAGCGTGCTGGTCGCCGAAGTTTTCCTGCCCGCCCTGTGCACTGCGATCCACGACAAGGACCACGTCTGATGTACCTGTCCCTCCTCAAATCCCTCAATCGTCTGAGCCCACGCGCCTGGGACTTCATCCAGCTGACACGCATCGACAAGCCCATCGGCGTCTACCTGTTGCTGTGGCCGACCCTATGGGCGGTCTGGATTGCAGGCAAGGGCGCGCCGTCGCTGCAGACCGTGTTCATTTTTGTGCTCGGCGTCTTTCTGATGCGGGCGGCAGGCTGTGTGATCAATGACTTCGCCGATCGCAAGGTGGACGGCCACGTCAAACGCACCGAGCAGCGCCCGCTGGTCAGCGGCAAAGTCAGCTCCCGGGAAGCGCTGGTGCTGTTTGCGGTGCTGGTCGGCCTGAGCTTTGTGCTGGTGCTGTTTACCAACGCAGCGACCATCTGGCTGTCGTTCGGCGGTCTCGCCCTGGCGGCCAGCTATCCGTTCATGAAGCGCTACACCTATTACCCGCAAGTGGTGCTGGGTGCTGCGTTCTCGTGGGGCATGCCGATGGCCTTCACTGCCGAAACCGGCGAGCTGCCCGCTGCAGCCTGGCTGCTGTACATCGCCAACCTGCTGTGGACCGTGGGCTACGACACTTACTACGCCATGGTCGATCGCGACGACGATCTGAAAATCGGCGTGAAATCCACGGCCGTCCTGTTCGGCGATGCCGACCGGGTCATCATCCTGACCCTGCAGGGGCTGGCACTGGGCTGTCTGATGCTGGCCGGTGCGCGCTTCGAACTGGGCGCGTGCTTCTATATCGGCCTGCTGGCAGCGGCGGGCTGCTTCGCCTGGGAATTCTGGAGCACCCGAGCGCGCGAGCGAGACGCCTGCTTCAAGGCCTTTCTACACAATCACTGGGCCGGGCTGGCGATATTCCTGGGCATCGTCGCCGACTACGCGGTGCGCTGAGTACAGCCACCGCCAGCCTGCGCACGACTGAAATAAATTCCGGATCGCGAGGCCTTCGGGCCCCCGCGACACGTCAGCGTGCTAGCCTCATTCAGACCTGTCACACGACTGCAATAATTCCGTTATCTAATGCGCCCCAAGACAGTTAAATGACAAGAGGTTCGAGCATGGCTGGCAGGAGCATCCTGATCGTTGACGACGAAGCGCCAATTCGCGAAATGATCGCCGTTGCGTTGGAAATGGCTGGATACGACTGTATTGAAGCCGAAAACTCTCAGCAGGCCCACGCGATCATCGTGGACCGCAAGCCTGACCTGATTCTGCTCGACTGGATGCTGCCTGGCACCTCCGGCATCGAACTGGCCCGGCGCCTCAAGCGTGATGAACTGACCGGGGACATCCCGATCATCATGCTCACCGCCAAGGGTGAAGAGGACAACAAGATCCAGGGCCTGGAAGTGGGCGCCGACGATTACATCACCAAGCCTTTCTCGCCCCGCGAGCTGGTGGCACGCCTCAAGGCCGTGCTGCGTCGCGCCGGTCCGACTGACGGCGAAGCGCCCATCGAAGTCGGCGGCCTGCTGCTCGACCCGATCAGCCACCGTGTCACCATCGATGGCAAACCCGCCGAAATGGGCCCGACCGAATACCGTCTGCTGCAGTTCTTCATGACCCATCAGGAGCGCGCCTACACACGCGGTCAGTTGCTGGATCAGGTGTGGGGCGGCAACGTCTACGTCGAAGAACGCACCGTCGATGTTCACATCCGCCGCCTGCGCAAGGCCTTGGGGGATGCGTATGAAAATCTGGTACAAACCGTGCGCGGCACTGGCTATCGTTTCTCGACCAAGAGCTGACAACCGCTGCGTCGACGCAGGGCAATGGCCGGTGCAGACCAGACAAGGATTTACCCCTAATTGAATCAAAATTGGCACGGCACTCTGATACGCCACATGTTGTTGCTGGTCACTGCCTGCCTGTTGGTCGGCCTGATCAGTGGGCAGTATGCCTGGAGCCTGGCCGCCGGGCTGGGACTGTATCTGGCCTGGACCCTCAAGCAGCTGTTACGACTGCACGACTGGCTGAGCAGCCACAAGGCTGACGAGCCGCCTCCGGACGGTTACGGTCTGTGGGGCGAAGTCTTCGACAGCATCTACCACCTGCAACGTCGGGATCAGCGTGTCCGTGGCCGCCTTCAGGCCGTCATCGACCGCGTTCAGGAATCCACCGCCGCGCTGCGTGATGCGGTGATCATGCTCGACAGCGACGGCAACCTGGAGTGGTGGAACCGTGCCGCTGAAACCCTGCTGGGTCTGAAGACGCCGCAGGACAGCGGGCAGCCGGTGACCAATCTGGTACGGCATCCACGCTTCAAGGAATACTTTGCGCTGGGCGACTACAGTGAACCGCTGGAAATCCCGTCGCCGACCAATGATCGCCTGCGCATTCAGTTGCTGATCACCCGTTATGGCAACAATGAGCATCTGATGCTGGTGCGCGACGTGACGCGCATTCATCAGCTGGAGCAGATGCGCAAAGACTTCGTCGCCAACGTGTCTCACGAGTTGCGGACACCGCTCACGGTGATCTTCGGCTACCTGGAAACGCTGCTCGATAACGTGGACGAGGTCAATCCACGCTGGGTCCGTGCGCTGCAACAGATGCATCAGCAAGGCGGGCGCATGCAGACGCTGCTCAATGACCTGCTGTTGCTGGCCAAGCTCGAGGCCACCGATTACCCCTCGGACAACCACCCGGTGATCGTCAATTCCCTGCTCAAGACCATCACCGCCGATGCCAACGCGCTGTCGGGCAGCAAGAACCAGCAGATCCACCTCAGCCTGGAAAGCAACATGCGCCTCAAGGGCAGCGAAAGCGAACTGCGCAGCGCGTTTTCCAACCTGATCTTCAATGCCGTCAAATACACCCCGGCCGAGGGCGTGATCCGTGTTCGCTGGTGGGCCGACGAACGGGGCGCGCACCTGAGCGTGCAGGATTCGGGGATCGGCATCGAGACCAAACACCTGCCGCGCCTGACCGAGCGCTTCTACCGGGTCGATACCAGCCGCGCGTCCAATACCGGCGGTACAGGGCTCGGTCTGGCCATCGTCAAACACGTGCTGCTGCGCCATCGCGGCAACCTCGAGATCAACAGTGTTCTCGGCAAGGGCAGTGTTTTTACCTGTCACTTTGCCAGCGGTCAGTTGTCCAAACCCGCGAGCGACGATTCAGACTACTAGGCAATCCTGCTTCGAGCCGCTACATTGCCGGGTTCATGGCGTCTTCTCTGGCGTGACACGACCCTCTTCCTGATTAATACGGACCCTGCAAAACCCCATCATGGACCCTTCCCCTAGCTTTAACCTGTCTTCACTCTTCGCCGATTTCGGCATGATTCTTTTTGCTTTGTTCCTGGTCCTGCTCAACGGTTTTTTCGTTGCGGCAGAGTTCGCCATGGTCAAACTGCGCTCGACCAAGGTTGAAGCCATTGCCGACAAGAACGGCTGGCGCGGGCACATTCTGCGCAAGGTCCATGGCCAGCTGGACGCCTACCTTTCGGCCTGTCAGCTGGGTATCACCCTCGCCTCTCTGGGCCTGGGCTGGGTCGGTGAACCGGCCTTCGCGCACCTGCTGGAGCCATTGCTCGCAGCGGTGGGCGTGGACACTCCGGAATTGATCAAGGGCGTGTCGTTCTTTACCGCCTTCTTCATCATTTCCTATCTGCACATCGTGATCGGCGAGCTGGCCCCCAAATCCTGGGCGATCCGCAAGCCGGAGCTGTTGTCGCTGTGGACGGCGGCGCCGTTGTACTTCTTCTACTGGTTGATGTATCCGGCCATCTACCTGCTCAACGCCAGCGCCAACGCCATTCTGCGCATCGCCGGCCAGGGTGAGCCCGGCCCGCACCATGAACACAGCTACAGCCGCGACGAACTGAAACTGATCCTGCACTCCAGCCGTGGCCAGGACCCAAGCGATCAGGGCATGCGCGTGCTGGCGTCGGCGGTGGAAATGGGCGAGCTGGAAGTGGTCGACTGGGCCAACTCACGCGAAGACATGGTGTCACTGGACTTCAATGCGCCGCTCAAGGAAATTCTCGCCTTGTTCCGCCGCCACAAATTCAGCCGTTATCCGCTGTATGACGCTGAACGTGGCGAATTCGTCGGCCTGCTGCACATCAAGGACCTGCTGCTGGAGCTGGCAGCGCTGGACCATATTCCGGAATCGTTCAACCTCGCCGAGCTGACCCGCCCGCTGGAACGTGTTTCCCGGCACATGCCGCTGTCGCAGTTGCTCGAGCAGTTCCGCAAGGGTGGCGCGCACTTCGCCGTGGTGGAAGAAGCCGACGGCAAGATCGTGGGCTACCTGACCATGGAAGACGTGCTCGAAGTCCTGGTGGGCGACATCCAGGACGAACACCGCAAGGTCGAACGCGGCATTCTTGCCTATCAGCCGGGCAAACTGCTGGTGCGCGGAGATACGCCATTGTTCAAGATCGAGCGCCTGCTGGGCATCGACCTGGATCACATCGAAGCCGAGACACTGGCGGGCCTGATCTACGACACGCTCAAGCGCGTGCCGGAAGAAGAGGAACAGCTGGAAGTCGAAGGCCTGCGCATCATCATCAAAAAGATGAAAGGCCCGAAAATCGTCCTGGCCAAGGTGCTGAAGCTGGACTGACCGATCAGCGCCGCCTGTTCAGGATCGGACGCAAGGTGTCCTCCCGGACGACTATCGTTCCTCACGCTCCAGCGTGACAATGCCTTGCGTGACGCTCCGCGTCACAAATCTGCGCCGCGCCCCATGTTCAGGAGAGGACGCGGAGCGTCCAGAACGGCATACCCACGCGGAGCATGGGCACGATGGTGATCTACCTGCCGACTATCGTTCCT
>NZ_JAHPJG010000036.1:0-21921 GCF_020515755.1 Pseudomonas sp. B20 | reverse complement strand
CGGCGAAGAGTTCCGCTACGACGCCGCGGCCAACCGCCTGAACTTCAACACCAGCCGCTTCGACCACGTCAAAGACAACCGTCTAAAACAGTGGGCGAACCACGAATACAAATACGACGCCTGGGGCAACCTGATCGAGAAAGTCGTCGGTATCGTGCGCTGGCAGACCTTCACCTACGACTGCGAAAACCGTCTGGTCAAAACCGAGACCATGGCTGACACGCAGGTGGAAAGTACCAGCAGCTATCAGTACGACAGCCTCGGTCGACGCGTCGCCAAACAGTCCGAGATCTAAGGCCACACCGACCACAAACGCTTCCTCTGGCAAGGCCTGCGTATGCTGCGTGAGGAAAGTCCGGGCCAGAGCAGCCTGTATATCTATGAGCCCGGCAGCTATGCACCCTTGGCACGTGTTGACGAGAAAGAAGGCGAGGTCGAGAACAAGGTTTACTACTTCCACACCGACCAGATCGGTACGCCCCTGGAAATGACCGATGCCGAAGGGCAGATCGTCTGGCAGGCCAAGTACCGGGCGTGGGGTGCGGTGGAAAAGCTGGTGGTGAACGAGGTCGAGCAGAACCTGAGGTTTCAAGGGCAGTATTTTGATGCCGAGACGGGGCTGCATTACAACACGTTTCGGTATTATGACCCGGAGATTGGGCGGTTTATAACGCAGGATCTGATTGGGTTGGCTGGAGGGTATAACCTGTACCAGTACAATATAAGTCCAATTCGCTGGATTGACGTGACGGGTCTAGCCGGATGCACCTTGATAAAAGCAGATGCCGTTGATCACGACTGCCTTTTAAGGTTAAAACGCTCCGAATATCCCGAAACCTTTGGTCACATACAAGACGCAATCAATGGCGGGCAGCCGTACATGGTTACCACCCAGAGAGATGCAGCAAAATTAAATAGAAAGACAAGCCTCAAAGACGCTAAAACAATGAAGTCAAAAGATCGCGACGAATGGCCTATGGCCATGTTTAAGGAGGGAGGGAACGGTGCAAGTGTTAGACACATCGATCCTAGTGACAATAGAGGAGCAGGATCTAGTATTGGCAATGTGCTTTCAGGCCTTCCAAATGGAACTAAGATTAAAGTAGAGGTTTTCTAATGGCAAATTCTAATCAAGTAGTAGACTTACTCATATCTCATAGTCAAATTCAAATTCGGGCACGTGCATATGACGAAGCTTCGAGCCAATGGGGCAAGTTAAATATTGATCAAGGTGCTGTAATACATAAAGACTACGTAATATTTGACCCCCTACCAGATGACACATTTGGTGCGAATATAAGCTTGACTTTAGACACGAATTTTAATTTGGACACACAAACTCAACGCTGCATAGTAGTACCCTTTTTTATTTCAAAAAGAAACGAATTAGAGGTTGCCTCAGCTGCTGAAAAAGCCAAAGTCGTTCTAGATGTCGAAGAGCGCCAATATGCTCTTTACTATGAAGTTTGTGAAGGTGATGAGATTTTTTATAAGTTCACGTTTGTGCCTTCCAATGATGAGTTTGAAGCAAAATATCTTATGGATGATCCATGGGGTGGGCTAAAGGGGCAGACACTGGTTAAGGGCGTTGCTTAGTTTCCAAGCTATTGGTTTTCGTTTTCTGCCATGATGCCGTCAAAGTTTTCTGAACTATATGAGCTCTTTAAAATCTTGGTCGAAAAAAGGGGCTGTCAACTTTGTGCCAGCCCTTCTTTTTTCAATCGGCAGTCTGCTGGCAAAGCTAAACGACGACGTGCATCAGGACTATGCATACGACAACGGTGACCGACTGCTATCGATCAAACATAAGCCGACGGACCTAGGCGGAAAACTCGGCGTCACCGCTGAGAAGACAGACTTCGCCTAAGACCTATGGGCCATTATGTGAAAGACCGTAACCAATGGGGCGCAGGCTGCCAGGACGATTAACTCAGCAATTTGACCTCACTGCCTCTTCGAATAGACCAGCACCTAACCATCCGTATTACGACATCGGCAACCGTCTGAACCTCAGCACCGGCCGCTTTGACTAGGTCACACGTCAAAGGCAACCATCTAAAATAGTGGGACGACTAGTCATATACTTAAATATTTAATGTATGATCTTTCGGCCCACGCCATTAACTTTTGCTATATTTCGCTTTTAAAACTTGAGTTAACCACATGATCGAACCACAACCCAACGCAATAAAAAAGGGACTTTACGGGTCTTTCTTACTGATCGCCTTATTTGGCACAATGTCGACGTTTAAATCTGATTTTTTCTGGCTGGTATGCCTCGGGCTCTTTACCCTACTCATGCGGGTAATATATTTGATTTACCTGAGCGAAAGCTTCACTGCAATCGCAGTTCATTCTTTCACAGGCCTTTTCTCTTCATTTCTACTCATAAATACAAGCGTTATTTATCTTATAGCAAAATCTGAATACGGCGCTTCAACGACAGATGCTTTATCGTGGGCGATGATTCCGGCCTTACTGATGCTCGTTTCATTTTTATTTATTTACTTCACAAAATCGAGATCAAGTCAGCTTTCTTTTGAGACCAGAGATAACAAGGTCTATATGGTGCACGGTTATGTCAGCACGAGAAACGGGAACTTACTGAGCGGATGCGTCATTGTGGCCGGAATCGCTGCAATGATCGTGTGGCCTATAGAACTGATCATTATGGTCAGTATCTGGATAGCACTGAGCAATCTTTACCTTCTTTACTGGAACAGGGACGCCATCCGAATACTGAAAAAAATCCTGGCGCTGGAAAAGAAGCACAATCGGTCTTACACGTTCGAGTACATCGAACAGCTTCGTGAAGCACGCAGTCGCTGGTGGCTGGGTAGGTTTTTGAAATGGGTAATATCATTCAGCAAATGAAGTCAGGTAGCAGACCATCAGCGAAGAAGACAACTAACCGCCACACCCAACCAAGGAAGAAAAATGGGTAAGCAATCTCGCAGCAAGCGCGCCTCGCCGGAGCCTATGGTGATTTACCGCAGTCACGTGGCCGCTTTCCGCTCGCGTTATCTGCTGTCCTTTCTGACTCCGATCTTCATGGGCATATTTTCTCTCGCCATTACCGCAGGCACGATGGTCGATGCGTACTTTCCAAATGAGCCGGAACGAACGGGCCAGTCGATGATGCTCATGATGGGCGTAACACTGGTATTGAGTTTCGGCGGCATCATGATGAGTCGCGGGCATGCCTGCGGAATGTGGATATTGGCGGCCATTCTGGTGAGCTGCTTTTTCGCCGTGTTGCCCACTGCCCCTGCGCACTGGCGGCGTTTTGAATTGATGCTTTACGTGCTGGGGCTGCTTTTCCCGTTGCTGGGCCTTTTATCGCTCAACAGCGAGCGCGGCCGGGAGTTGCGCATGCAATGGGGGATTATTCGATCCGAACGCAAGGAGATCCGTCAGGAGATGCGGCGGCGCAAGGATCTCGAGGTGCATCGTGAAAGCCTGCGCAAGAGAAAGGCGCTACGCAAATAGCCTTGGCTCGACGAGGACTTTATCGCCCCCAACAAAAAACCCGCCGAAGCGGGTTTTTCCAAGACCATCCCGACTCCCTGTCGGCTGCCTCCGAGGCAATGGTCGATCATCCTTGATCCTGGTGAACTCCTGTTCACCACTTGATGGATCTAATGCTACGGAGTAAGGGTCAGGTCGGAAATGGCCAAATCCCTCCACCGCGTGTAAGCGTTTGGCTATACCTTGTCGACGCGGGCTTGAAGAGGTCGGGGCGCAATTGCGTAGTACGCCACCTCGAAACTTCATACAATCGCTCGCTGGTCAAAAAAGCAACAACGTCAGAGACACAGGATTTCCCGGAAGAAAACGTCACCCCACGGAACACAAGGAGTAGAACCATGAGCACGACAGATCAGACCCAAAGCACTGGCCAGCACAGCGCCAAGTGGCAAGAGCGTTTCAATTTTTTCGAGACGTATGGTGCGCCGAACGATCCACGCTTCAAGCCGGCAGTGAACGCGCTGCCTGACTTCAAGAAGAAGTTGCTTGTCTGCGCCAACATCATCGCGTTTTTCTTCGGTCCGATTTACTTCTTCGTGCTGGGTCTGTGGAAGAAAAATCTGGCGCTAATCGGCGTCATTATCGCGGTCAACATCGTTATAGCTCTGCTTTTCGGGATCCTTGGAATGGAGGTTCCGGCAGCATTGGGCACAGGCTTGAACGTCGTGTTTTCTCTGATGTACGCCCTGACGGCCAACTACTCCTACTACCTCAAGGAAGTGAAAGGCGAGCAAGGCTGGAACCCGTTCAAAGGCATGCGTCTCTGACCTGCAGATGTAGCCAGCTGAGCACCCGCGCCGCTCAATAAGCGTGCGGGTTGCCTGCGGATAAACTCCCCTCGGGCTTTATGCCTGCCCTTCCACCAGCCGCAACTCCCCATCCACATACAGCACTTCACGCCCCACCCACGCCAGATCAACCTGCGGCAGCACGGCCGAGGGTTTGCGCAGTTCACGCAGCAACGTCGAGCCGTGCGAGAGACGTCCGCCCATGCGCGCGATTACCGCGCGGGCGTTTTGGTAGTGCGCGTGGCGTCCGGGGTCGAGGGTGTCTTCCAGCAGGATGTCGTCACCCAGAATGCCTTGGACCTGGCCAGGATAAATCATGAAACCGGTGGCCTGCTCGGTGCCTTCGCGGCCGTCCTGCCAGAAGCTGCCGGCACGGCTGCGAATATCTGGATGGGGCGCAAACCAGTGTTCCCGATCGGCGCCGGGCATGGCGTGATGCAGGCGGAAGAACAGGCGCATCAGGTTGTCGCGATACCACTCGCGCACTTGCAGGTAGTAGCCGCGCATTCCCGGCAGGCCTGCGCGGTGGGCGATGCGAATGAAACCCGGCCAGGTCGGAAAGGCTTGTAAAGGCAGGCCAGTGGCTGCCGGGCGCGGGGTCGCGGGGTCGGTTTCCCAGGGCAGCCGGTGCGGGCAGTGCTCCAGGTCGTCGTAAGCGGTCGGCGGACGTCCCAGCAGGTCTCCGCCGCTGCTGGCCAGCGAGGTGGCGATGCACAGGTTGCCTTGCACGACGAACACGTAGAAACGGGTGAACCAGTCAGCCAATTGCTGGCCGTCAGCACCTTGGGCCGTGAGGGCATGCAGCTCTCGGTCGAAGCGCTGCAGTTGCTTTTCAAGGGTCAATAAGTGACCACGCGCGATGCGCTGCATCCGCAGAAACACGGGTAACGAGCGCAGCAGACGCAGCGGTCGCCAGGGCAGATGCGGGGTCGCGCCGCCGACCTCATCGGCGTAGCTGCTGGAGGCGATGCCCCAGTCAGCCAGACGTGCGAGAAACAGGTCGTTGTTGATGTAGGAAGCTGCGCCAAACAGTGCGGTGAATGGCTCGTTGTCCTGCAACACGCGCGAATCCCAACGCGCCATGATCGCCGGGATGCTGCCTGCGGCCCGCCGCTGTGCGTACTCGACCAGCCTGCTGGGCTGTGGCGGCAGGATCTCCGCAATATTGGCGGCGGTCAGGTGACGGCGCCAGCCGTAGTCACTGATCGGGCGGTACTGCAGCAGCCACAGCTGGCGGCCATCCCAAGCCCACTCAACGTCGCCCGGCACGTAGTGAAATACGCGCAGAACGCCCTGCAGGAAGTCCCAGAGCGCCTCCTCAGTCAAACCGTGGGATGGCTTGAAGTCGCCGCTGCTCCAGGCCGCGCCGAGGCGGGAAATGATTGCTCGCTCAGGACTTGCCTGACCGTCGGCCAGCGACTCCAGATGCCCTTGCACCCACTCCAGCTCGACCGACAGGTGACGCACGAAAGCGATCCCGGAAAGCACCGGCGTGATGAAGCGCTGCACCACCACCTCTTCGACGCCAGCGTTGTGCAGCTCTGCGACGCGCGCGGGAACGTTGTGGCCGGGCTCGCGAAGAAAAGTGGTGCTCAGACCGGCATTGGCCGCATCGGCCTGATCCTCACCGAAACTGGATGAGCGCACGGCCCAGATAGCGTCAGGCTGACGGGCCAAAAACGCGGGCAAGGCCGAGTCATCGCCCTGTTCCAGAGACAGTGCCTCGGGCACCGGTTGCCCGGCGATGGCCGCCAGACGCAGACGGCCGCCTTTGGTGTGCGCAACGAACCCACGCTCGCCCGACTCCAGCCACTGCGCAAACTCGGCCGGCGCGTCGATCCACGGGTAGTGACCCCAGCCCGGTTTCAGGCTGATGGTCAGGTCGGCACGCGCCAGAATGGCCGACCACGCTGCTGCCTGCTCGATGCCCAGAACCTTGTCCTGATCGCCCCAGACCAGCTCTATCGGATCCTGCACCCACTCCAGCAGCGGCAGCGCGGTGTCGGCCCGCAACAGGTCCCAATACGGCACGAAAGCACGGCAGCGAGCGTAACCGGAACCCATGCGCTGGTAGTGCGCGGCAGGCCAGCGCTGCCTGGAAAACTTGTGCGCAAACAGCGTGGGCCTGTTGGCCAGCAGCCAGTGAATGGTCTTGCGAATGGGTAGCGGCGACATCAGCGCAGGCAAACGCCGATGCCACAGAAAAGCTCCCACCGGGGCCAGCAGCACGCTTCTGCAGAAGTGTCCGGGCTGGCGCTGCAAGGCATGCATGACCAGCAATGCATTGACCCCCACAGCGACGATGGCGCTGCCCTTCACTGTCGCCGCCAACAGCGCATCGGCGTAGGCGGCGAGGTCTTCGCAGGGTGGCTGAGGATTGTTGCCGAAGCCTGGCAGCTCAAGCGGCACGACCTGATGCTGCTGAAAATGCGGCAGCGCGTCGTCCCACCATTCGGCACTGCTGCCGTTGCCCGCCAGCAGATACAGCAGCGGCAAGTCAGACATGACGAGGCTCCTTCGACGCGTGAACAGCCGAAGTGCGGCGATCATGGCGATACAGCCAGATCAGCGGCGGCAACAACGCCAGCAGCGCCGCCAGATCGAGCCACACGTGCGACCAGATGCCCCCACGCACGGAAATCAGGATGTCCTGAGGCGCCCAAAGCAGCAGGCCCGCAATCAGCCAGCCCCAGGGCATGGCACTTTTCAGGCGATTGCCCAGGTGCACCAGCGCCAGCATGTACATTGAATAGGTTTGCAGCGTTGCGCCGAACAGCGCCATCCACCAGACCTGTTGCGCGCGAGCAGCAGCGGGAACCGCCTCGGTCCAGAACGCCTGCTCGAGGCTAGTCAGATAGCCATCGAGCAAGCCGGAAAAGCCTGCCCAGGTGAACACCAGACTGCCCAGCACATGCGCAACTGCGACGGCATACAGCCAGATCACCAGCGTACGGCGCAGGGTGTCAGAAGAGAGCGGCATACCAGGTCCTTGAGTCGTCCTTGTGAGGTGGCGAGTTTAGCGATAACTCATCAGGCTTAATACCGCCGCCCTTGCCTGCGGCTCGATTTACTGTGGATGCTGGGCGCTGCTGCGCGTGACACCGTAAAGGCCCTTTGCCTCCAGTCAAAACTACCAGTAGCCATCACCCCGCTTTGCCCTTCAATGTACGGCTCCGCTCGTCAGGCCATCTGCCGGGCGAGCCCAGCAGTCGGGAGTAGCGGTGATGGATGCGCTGAATGTCATCAATATCGACACTGACGGAATCAACTCGCTGTTCAACACTGTTATGCAGTACGGAGCGACTGTTGTTTTGAGGTTGGTGATCGCCGCGTTGCTGTGGATTGTCGGTCGCTGGCTGATCGGTGTGCTGGTCAGGATGGCGCAGCGCTCGCTGACGCGGCAGCGGTTTGATCCGACGGTCCTGCGCTATGTCGGCTCGTTCATCACGGTGACGCTGAATATCATTCTGGTGATCGCCATTCTGAGCTATTGCGGCATCGAGACCACCAGCTTTGCGGCGCTGCTGGCGGCCGTGGCGCTGGCGATCGGCATGGCCTGGTCGGGTTTGCTGGCCAATCTGGCCGCGGGTGGTTTCATCATCGTGCTGCGGCCCTTCAAGGTCGGCGATCTGATTTCGGCGGCGGGCGTCACCGGGACTGTGGTCGAAATCGGCTTGTTCGTTACGTCGATCAACACTCCGGAAAACGTGCTGAATCTGGTGGGCAACAACAAGATCTTCTCTGACACGATCGTCAATTTTTCCAGCAATGCCTTTCGCAGTGTCGAACTGACCGCGATATTGCCCGGCACTGCCGACGAGCAGAAGATCATCCCGCGTCTCAAGGATCAGATAGCCCGCCTCCCCAACGTACTGAGCAGCCCTGCAGTGGATGTGCACCTGTCCTCTGCGACAGCCGACTCCATCACCTTGTCAGTACGGCCCTATTGCCACAATGATCACTATGATTCAGTGCATCGCCAGACCCTTGCACTCATCAGAGCGTTGATGCTGCACCTGTCCTGAGCGGCACGCATAGGCAAAATTCATCGCCCTTCAAGCTCACCCGAACCTGTTGGCAGCCGATCAATAAGGATCGGTCCATATTCCGCGTGGCCTCTGCTTTTTTATCTTTACGGGTTTAACCATGAGCCTTTTATCTCGTTTTCGGGCCGGCACATCGCGGACCGAAGGCGCCATCAGTGTCATTACGTCCGCCCGAGAATTGAACGCCAAGCTGTCTGCGCTGAGCTTCGATCCGGTCTATCTGACCGGTTTCGTTTCGCCGCACGTCGACTTCGATCAGGTAGCCAAGTCTGTCGCTGCGCGCTTTCCCAACGCGAAGATCAGCCTGTGCACAACGTCAGGCGAACTGTGCTCGGGCAATGATTCGCTGTACTGCGCGGCGGATAACCAGTGGGGCCGGATTGTCCTTGCGCTGTTCGACTCAAGCGTCATCAAGAGTGCGGAGGTGGTGCACATTCCGCTGCACAGCGAAGACATTCGCGGCGCGGGCAAGCGACTGTCGATGCGTGAGCGCATTGCGCGCCTGACCGATTCGATCAAGCGCACGCAGATCAACACCCCCATCGACCACCGCGATACGCTGGCCTACGTTACGTTCGACGGGCTGTCGGCATCGGAGTCGTTCTTCATGGAAGCGCTGTATGAGTCAGGGCGCTTTCCGTGCCTGTTCGTCGGCGGTTCTGCGGGTGGCAAAGGCGACTTCAAGAAGACCTTGATTCACGACGGCAAACGCAGCTACGAAAATCATGCCCAGGTGGTGTTTCTCAAGAGCGCGAAAAACGTGCGCTTCGGTGTCTTCAAGAGCCAGAACTTCGAGCCGACGCCATTGAGCCTGAGCGTGCTGACGGCTTCCCTGGAGGAGCGTTACATCAGCCAGGTGGTCAACGCCAGAGGCGAGATCACCACGATGGTTGCGGCGCTGTGTGACGCGCTCAAGTGCGAGCGGCATGAGCTGGAGGGCAAGCTGGCGCAGTACTCGTTCGCCATCCGGGTAGGCGAAGAGCTGTTCGTGCGCTCGATTGCGCGCATTGATTATGAAAGCGAGCGGGTTCACCTGTTCTGCGACGTGGCCCCCGGCGAAGAGCTGGTGATGGTCAAACGAACATCCATGATCGACACCACGCGCAAGGACTTCGCGCGCTTTCTGCAGGGCAAGTCCGGAAAGCCGCTGCTCGGCCTGTTGAGCGACTGCATCCTGCGGCGCCTGAACAACGGCAGTGAACTGGGCCGGATGAACGATGTGTTCGGTGCGACGCCGGTGGTGGGCTTCTCGACCTTTGGCGAGATTCTGGGGTTGAACCTGAACCAGACGCTCACCGCCGTGTTCTTCTTCAAGGTGCCCGAAGGGCAGCCGTTCCGCGACGACTACATCGATAACTTCATCGCCTATTACGGCGAGTTCAAGGCGTTCTTTCTGCGTCGGCAGATCAAGAAGCTGGCCGGTCTGAGCCATGTGGTGGTCAAGCAGATCGATCAGTTCAAGCAGCGCAACTTCGTGCAAACCATTGACCCGAGCAGTCTGGACGAGCAGATCCGTCCGGTGTTCGGTGGCCTGAGCGACCTGGGCGATGTGCTGGTCAAGGCCCACCATGATCAGGAAGAAATCGCCGCTCAGTTGCGCCACTACTCTGGCGAGCTGCATGTGTCGATGGACGAGCTGTCGCAGACCATCACCCAGCAGGAAACGGTTATCGACAAAGCGGGCAACACCGTCAAAAGCCTGGTCAGTCAGGCGGACGAGGTGGTGCTGGGCTCGCGGGAGCTGGCCAAGTCCAGCCTGCGCATTCAGTCGGTGGTGCAGATGATCCAGCAGATCGCCGGGCAGACCAACCTGCTGGCGCTGAACGCCGCCATCGAGGCTGCGCGGGCGGGCGAAATGGGGCGTGGCTTTGCCGTGGTGGCCGATGAGGTACGCCAGCTTGCGCAGAAAACGTCGCAGAACGCCAACGACATCGGCACCGATATCGAGCGTCTGGCCGAGGAAATTCGCAAGGTGGCGCAGCACATCGAGGAGCAGTCCCTTGAAGTCGGAACGCTGACCGGGCTGTTGTCGGAGCTGGAAGGCTCCAGTGACATGACGGCGGGCACCTCGCAGCGTACCCGGCAGCTGGCGGACACCCTGCGCGGCCTGACTCAGTAGCAGCGCCTGCTGTCAGGACGGCAAATGGCCCGTCCTGACAGCAGACCATGTTACAAGCGGCTTACTGGTTACCCAGCACGCCGACCTTGCCCATGACGTTGCTCATGAACTGCTGCACGGTCATTTTCTGGCCATTGAAGTCGACCATCTGGTTGGCGTAATGCAGGTCGGAGACGATGTTGTCGCCGTCGACCTTGGCCAGTTGCATCATCTCGGCCATGGCGCTGGCCATGTCGCCAGCGGCCTTGGCCTGATCGGCGATGACCTTGAGGTCGGTCTGGCCTTCACGCATGGCTTGCTGGGTCGCGAGATCGCGGATCATCGGTTTGGACAGGACGACCTTCGCGTTGACTTCGCCCAGGCTCTTCATGAGCAGCGCATCGGAAGGCTGATCGAGCGGGCCTGGATCGGCCAGGTCCACGGCGATACGCATGTGGCTTTCACCGTTGCTGGTCTTGAGCGAGAGTTTTTCCAGCTCGATGTGCGGTTTGGCCGCCAGCAGCGTTTTCATCTGGGTGTTCATCAGCTCCTGATCAGCCGGGCTCAGCTCCAGACGGAACGGACGTTTCTCCTGCGCGGCCTCCTGCTGCTGAGGCAGGATTTTATCCTGATACAACTGATACAGCGCCTGAGTCGCCAGCACATCGAAATTGGCGATCTTGAAGCCCATGTGCGCAGAACCGACGTCCTTGCCCGCGTAGGCAATCATGCCGGCATCGTAGTTGATCTGCGCTGCCAGGTTACCGGCATCTTCCTGCGCCAGGTTGGTGTTGGTGAAATCCCGGATCTGTACCTGTGGCTTGCCCACCACCTGGAAACCCGCGTTCTGGATTTTCATGTTGGTGTGGCCCAGATAGAAACCGGACTTGCCTTTGGTGCCACCCGTGTCGAAGGTCATGCCTTTGATCTCGATGCTGACCGGACCGTCAGGCGACGCGACATTGAGTTGCAAATTGTCCATGTTGCCCGCAAGGCTGAATTTTTCCGCGTCGGCCGACGACTCGGCATTCAGGTTGAGGCCTGAAAAACGGAACGTGCCGTCGACGTCGGTCATCTCCAGCGGGGCCATCTGCAGCGTGCCTTTGGTGGCGCGGTCATAGCCGATGCTGGCCTGGCCTGTGAGCGGTGGAACGTCCTTGCTCATGGCGAACCATTTCTCGGCGCTGGGGCTTTTTTCCATCTGGAAATTGCTCAGGGCCATGACCGGCAGCAGGTTCAGGGTCTTCAGATGCGACAGCGGAATGGGGCCGTGCTCGATATGGTCGACGAACAGAAACTGGCCGCCCTGGGTGCTATCGGACAGGTTCTGGATGTCGACGCGGTAGTGCGCCGTGCTGCTGAAGAAGTGCTTATCGAGCGAGAGCATTTCCAGTTTGACGCTGGTGTCCGTGCCCTTGAACGACTTCGCCAGTTCCTGATTGGCCTTGCTGATCGAGTCGTTCAGCGCGCCTTCCAGCTGATTGCCGGTGTACCAGGCACCGGCCGTAGCCAGTGCGCCCGCTACGACGATGACGCCAATCGCTATACCTGCTGATTTATTCATAGTGACGTGAAGATATCCGTTCTGATGATGGGAAAGTCGTACCGGGACCGGCAGCGCCGATTGAAAGCCGCGAGAGACTATCATCGGCAGATCCCGACAGCCCAGCCTTCATGGCCATTTCTGTGGGCGCGTCGCCCTTCTGTAAGCGCGTTGGACATGGCCTTGTGCTTTTTGTTGCGCACGCCAATCCCGCGGAAAGGTTTTGAAACAGACCCTAGCCACAGCCTTCCCGGAAACGTTAGGCTGAAACGAATTTGCGAACAGGACGTGATCACATGAGCGAGCAGCAAACACAACGAGGCCCGATCAAGGCCGTCATTTTCGACATGGATGGCCTGTTGCTGGACACCGAGGGGGTTTACACCGAAGTCACCCACTTGATTGCCAGCCGCCACGGTCGCACCTTCGACTGGTCCGTCAAGCAGCACACCATTGGCCGCGGTGCCCGGGACTTCTCGGACTACGTGATCAAGGCGCTGGAGCTGCCGATGTCGATCGACGAGTTTCTCGAAGTCAGGGAGCCCATGCTTGAAGAGCGTTTCCCGCGCGCCGCAGCCATGCCAGGTGCCGAAGCGCTGGTCCGCCATCTGGCTGCGCATAATATTCCGATCGCCGTGGGCACCAGTTCGTCGGTGCATTACTTCGAGGCCAAGACCACCCTGCACCGCGCATGGTTCGAACTGTTCGACACCGTCGTCACCGCCGACGACCCGGAAGTCGGCGCTGCCAAGCCGGCACCGGACATCTTTCTGGTCGCCGCCCGCCGCCTTGGCGTCTCGCCTGCCGATTGCCTGGTCTTCGAAGACTCGCCATTCGGTGTGACCGCCGCCAAGGCTGCCGGGATGTACGCCGTCGCCGTGCCGGACTCGCACATGCCGGTCGAGCAATACGAGCATGCGGACCTGCTGCTGGGCTCGCTGGCCGATTTCCCGCTCAAGGCGTGGGGGTTGCCTGAGCTCGTCTGAATGACATGGAGATGCTGAGCATGAATTATCGAACCCTTGGCCAGTCCGGCCTCAAGGTTTCCACACTGACACTCGGCTCGATGATGTTCGGTGAGCAGACCGGCGCCGAAGAGTCGCTGCGTATCATCGACAAGGCCAGGGATCAGGGCATCAATTTCATCGACACGGCGGATGTCTACAACGCCGGGCGCTCGGAGGAAATCGTCGGTCGGGCCATCGCGGCGCAGCGCAGTGACTGGGTGCTGGCCACCAAGGTCGCCATCGGCCCGGCAGACGGCGTGCCCAACCGCGCCGGTCTGAATCGCAAGCACATGTTCAATGCCATCGAGAACAGCCTGCGGCGGCTGGATACCGACTATGTGGATATCTATTACCTGCACAAGGAAGATCACGACACGCCGCTGGAAGTGACGGTGTCGGCGATTGGCGATCTGATCCGGCAAGGCAAGATCCGCTATTGGGGCGTGTCGAACTTCCGCGGCGGGCGAATTGCCGAAATCGTCAACGTCGCGCAACGCCTGGGCGTCGACAAGCCGGTCATCAGCCAGCCGCTGTACAACATCGTCAACCGCCAGGCTGAGGTCGAGCAGATCACCGCTGCCGCACACCATGGCCTGGGCGTCGTGCCCTACAGCCCGCTTGCACGCGGTGTGCTCAGCGGTAAGTACGCTCCGGACATCGCTCCCGACAGCGAGAGCCGCGCCGGACGTCAGGACAAGCGGCTGCTGGAAACCGAATGGCGCATGGAGTCGTTGCGCATCGCGCAGCGAATTCAGGCGTATGTGCAGGACAAAGGCGTCGGCATTGTCGAGTTCGCCATTGCCTGGGTGCTCAACAACCAGGCCGTGACCTCAGCCATCGTCGGACCAAGGACCGAGCAGCAGTGGGACAGTTATACCAAGGCACTCACGGTGGAAATCACCGCTGAAGACGAAGCGTTCATCGATTCGCTGGTGACACCCGGCCATGCGTCGACGCCAGGCTTCAATGACGTTCAGCACTTCGTTTCCGGCCGCCTGACGCGCTGAGACGATCACGCCTGCGGCCTTATGCCGTGAGCGCATCACTGTTGCGCTCTGGAACGATCGTTTCAGAGCGCGCTGTCATAAAAACAACACGTGAAACTCCTGTTACCTATGAATGCGAACTCGGTACGTGGGGTCGATGAGCGCTAAGATAGACGCATATTTTGTCGAGCTCGCCGGGCTGCAGCGCGGTTCGGCGCTCGCCGTTAAACATAATGATGTTTGTATTTTCGCGACGGACTGGCAAGTCTTGGCTAGTCTGTCGGCAACAAAGCGATTAATTGGACGTTGTCCAGCCAGGGTTGATGAAGAAGTAGGTCAATGCGCAAATCAGATAGAGAAGCCTTTCTGGGCTCCGTACTGGGCAATGAGCAGCCTCCGGCGCACCTTGCCAGAACCGTGATTGAAGAAAAGCTGCGAAACGCCATTATCGACGGCAGCCTGCCAAGCGGCACGGCATTGCGCCAGCAGGAACTGGCGACGCTGTTTGGCGTCAGCCGCATGCCTGTGCGCGAAGCACTGCGCCAGCTCGAGGCGCAGTCGCTGCTGCGTGTCGAAACGCACAAGGGCGCGGTGGTCGCACCGTTGATCACCGAAGACGCGGTGGATGCCTATTCCTTGCGCATCCTCCTGGAATCCGAAGCGTTGCGCCTGTCTATCCCATTGCTGGACGCCGATGATCTGGCGGCGGCGAAGGGCTATATCGAGCAGCTTGAGGTCGAGACGGATTTCGGCCAGATCGGCAGACTCAACCGGATGTTCCACCTTTCGCTGTATGCCAAGACCCACAACAAGCGTCTCATGCGTCTGGTTGAAGAAGGCCTGAACGAAGAAGAACGCTTCCTGCGTTTCAATCTTTCCGACATGGGCCTGGGCAAGCTTTCTCAGGATGACCATTGGCAGCTGTTGCGCCTCGCCGAGCAGAAAGCGATCGAGCCCTGTGTCGAAGCACTGCAGCATCACCTCAACCGTGGTGTTCAGGCCGTCACTCAATACCTGAACAGCAAAAAGGCCACCACGGCCAAGTCGACCCGTGCAGTAAAGAAAAACCCCGCCTGAATCATCAAGGCGGTCTATCCAGCAGGCGATGACACAACGTCTGCGGATTGGCCGCTTGCACCTCCCGCCCTCCTCTTCACACCTCCTCGACGCATTGCCAGGCTCAACCTCGGCATGGCGTTTTTATCGCTATTTTCCTGATCTGCCGGATGGCACAACGCCGGAATGAGGCAAACTCGGCCGTGGCGCTGAGGAAACCAACCGGAGGATGTTCCTTGGCTACGACTGAACGGCTCGCACAGGACTGGAGCGGTTCTCTGTTCATCTGAACTCAATGGATAAGGAGTTGTTGAACGGGGCAAACAGACATTGGAAGTCATTTCCAACTTCGCCCATTAAAAAATCCAGAACCCTGATTATTCAGCACATCGGCAACGCTGGGCGAGGCATTCGCTCATTATTAATAATTCTGACTTAATCAGTCGGGAGGGTTGTCTGCACGCCTATAAAACGTATTCACGCCGTTTTATATGGCAACTTACATGCTAAAAAAACAACCTATTAAATATTATTAAAAAATGATTGCAGCCCTTGATAAGTTTGTTTTAAGTTTTCTTCGTCGTCAGTGATGTCGGCGGCTCACCGGGCGGGACCTCTTGCTATACAAGGGCTGGCGCTCGGAAAGCCAACGCGGCAGGGTGTCTCGAATTGAAATAACCAATGCGTGTTTGCGGCGAACAGGTCCCTCACACTCAGGCCCGTGTTCGCCTCGCACCCGGCATTTCATTGCGTTTTATCGCGGCACTGGCGACACGTTTATATCGTAGAAAACTGCAGTGCTACTTACCGCCCTCTTTCAATAGGACCGTCATCATGCCTTGTGAAAAAACGCTGCTCGCACACAAGAAAGTTGAACTTGGCCGTCATCCGATCTTTGCAGAAATCACCACATTGGATGTACTCCGGCGCTTTATGGAGACCCACGTATTCGCTGTCTGGGATTTCATGTCGCTGACCAAGCGCCTGCAACAGGAGCTGACCTGCACCCAGTTGCCGTGGCTGCCGCCGACAGATGCTTCCGCTGCCCGCCTGATCAACGAGATCGTTCTGGGTGAGGAATCCGATAATCGACTGGGCGCGGGTCATTACAGCCACTTCGAGCTGTATCTGGATGCGATGCGCGAGATTGGCGCGAGCACGGTACAGATCGAGCGCTTCATCGAGCTGCAGAGACAGGGCATGCGTTACACAACCGCGCTGCAACACGTCGACGCGGGGCAGGCGGCGACGGCATTCGTGACACACACCCTCGACATCGCCCTGCATGCGCCGGCACACAGCGTTGCTGCGGCCTTTCTGCATGGACGCGAGAGCGTCATCCCACAGATGTTCCAGACCATCCTCGATGACTGGGGCATCACCGCCCACCAGGCACCCACCTTCCGCTACTACCTGGAGCGCCACATCGAAGTGGACGCCGAGGACCACGGTCCGGCAGCAGAGCAGTTGCTGACTCGTCTGGTTGCCGGCGACGCGCAGCGCGAACGAGAGGTTTATCAGACCGCCATCGCCGCTGTGGAAAGCAGGATCCAGCTGTGGGACACGCTGCGCCTGAGCATGCGAACGCCGCTCGTGCAGGCCAGCGCGTAAGACCCGCCCGCAACACCCTGAAGCCTTTACAAGGAAGCCATCATGAAAGCAGAAGACTACATGTCGTTCATCGATGCGTGGGAAGGTCGCGCCACCATTCGTACTCGCCCACGCAGGATGGTCGAGAACGATGACAAACTGATCTACCCCCTCAGCCGCCAACCGCTGGTGCTCAGCGACACGTTCACCCGCGAGTGTGCGCATTTGCGCGATTACGCGCTGGTGCAGAGCCTCTACAAGTTCATCAATGATGTGGTGATCTTCGAGACCGAAATCGTCGACAGGACCGCGCGCAGCATCGCCAAGGACCACTTCACGATTCGCTTCCCGTTTGCCTGTCGCTATGACGCGATGACGGTGGTGGTCGATGAGGACTATCACGCACTGGTCGCGATGGACTTCATGCAACAGACCATCGCCCTGACGGGCATAGAACCTATCCCGTTGCCGGACGAGATTGAACTCAGCCGGGCCATTCCCGCCGCACTGACTCTGGCCCCCGAGCATCTGCGCAGCGCAGTGGAGCTGATCTGTGTCGCCATCGCGGAGAACACCGTGACCAATGACGTGGCGGCGTTCGCCAAGGACGAATCGGTCAAGCAATCGGTCAAGGGTCTGATGGCCGACCACTTGCTGGACGAGGGGCGTCACTCGGGCTTCTGGGCGCGGCTGGTACGCATCTACTGGCACACCGCTCCCCGACAGGACCGGGAATCCATCGCCCGCATCATGCCGGTGTTCATCGCTCAATACCTGACCAACGATATTCAGAATGGCTTCGACTTCACCCTGATCGACCACCTGCAGGTGCCGGACACCATCAAGCACGCGCTCAGGGAGGAGACCAGGGCTGTGAGTTTTCCAGTCAACCGCCATCACCCACTGGTGGCCAACATCGTGCGCTTCTTCAAGAACAGCTCGATGCTGGACGATCCTTGTGTGCAGCGGGCGCTGGCGGACTATCTGCCTGCGCAGGGGACGCTGCAATGAAGCGCCTGGAGATTGTGCTCATTGGTCACAGCCTGACCTTGAGTGAACTGAATGCCGAGCTGCTGGACCACGGGCATGGCGTGCGGCATCTGTCTGATCAGCAGGCGCTGGACGCGTTGACGATGCCTGATGGCGGCGTGCTGATCGAAGATGGCAGCCTGGACCTTTATGAGGAACAACTGAATGCGTTCGGCCGCTGCACGCATCTGAGTCTGCGGGTCGGTTTCGGCAATGCGCTGGAGTACGGGTTACCTCGGCTGGAGCTGCTGTGCTGGCATGGCGCTGCCCAGGCTCGACGCTTGATCGTTCGTGAGTGGCTGCCGGTCGAGGAATCAGGCAACGGGCGCGTACTGCGTGATGCGGCTGTCGCTGCCATGGTGGATCTGGCGACATTGCAGATCAGCCGTTTATCCAGAGACGACGACTATTTCAACGGTCTGATAAGCGTCACACCCGCCCAGGGTGATCGACAGCATGGCTTGCAGGCGATTGATCAATTGCTGTTCGAGCATCGCCTCAATCAGACAGATCAACCGCATCTGCTGAAACTGGCCGAAACACCCATCACCGAACGGCTGGAGCAGGCGTTGCTGACGTTTGCCGAACGCCCGGCACTGTCCGTCCGCAACCAGACGCTCAGCTATCGGCAACTGCACGCGCACAGCCTGGCTATCCAGCGCTTGCTGCGGCCATTGCTGGCGCACGCGAAAGCCGACGCACCTCCGGTGATTGGTATTTGCCTGCGCAAGTCAGCCGAGCTGTATGCCGGCATCCTCGCGATTCTGGGTTGCGGTGCGGTGTACCTGCCGCTTGATCCCGGCCAGCCGGTGCAGCGTCAGCAGTACATTCTGGAAAACTCGGGGGCGATGCTGTTGCTGCACGATGGCTCGCACCCGCTGGCGGCTGCGGAGTTTCCGGCGCTGGATATCGCGGCGGTGCCTTTAGAGGGTGGCGCTTCATGCGTTGCACGCGTTGCTGCCGGTCAGGATGCGCCCTGCATGGCGCTGTACACGTCGGGCACCACCGGGCAGCCGAAAGGCGTATTGCTCAGCCAGCGCAATCTCAGCCACTTCACCGCCTGGTATGCCGAGCATGTGAGCCTGAACGAACACAGCCGGGTGCTGCAGTTCTCTACGCTGAGTTTCGACTCGTCGATCATCGACATTTTCCCCACCTGGCTCAGTGGTGCGGAACTGGTGGTCCCCGATGAAGACCAGCGACGTGATCCGTTGCAATTGGTCCGCGTGCTGCAACAGGGCATCACCCATGCATTCCTGCCGCCGGCGCTGTTGAGCATCCTGCCACTGGATCAGCCGCTGGGGCTTGAGCATGTCATGACCGGAGGCGACGTCTGTGAGCCGCATGTGATTGCGCAACTCACCGGCCAATGTCATTTCCACAACCTGTACGGCCCCACCGAAGCCACAGTGTTGGTTACCGCCTGCGAGTTCGCTTCGTCCAGCAGCAACCGCCATCTGGGCCGACCGATCGCCAACAGTCAGGCGTGGATTCTGGACGAGCAATTGCAGCCCGTGGCCGAACAGACTCAAGGGGAGCTGTACATCGTGGGCCCCGGTGTGTGCCTGGGCTATGTAAACAATCCGGAGCTTACCGCCGAGCGTTATGTGTGGCTGACGAAGCCGGATGGTCAACTGATGCGTGCCTACCGTACCGGCGATATGGCCAAGTGGACCGCTGACGGCATTGTCCTCAGCGGACGCCGTGATAATCAGGTGAAGATTCGCGGTTTTCGGGTCGAGCCGGAAGAGATCGAGCATTGCCTGCGTGACAGCGGACTGTATCGACAGGTCGCCGTGGTGATCGACAGGCAGCGGCGAATTCTGGCGTTTCTCGCTCAACCGTATCTTGAGCATGACGAACAGGCGCTAAAGGCGCATGTACAACGCCTTCTGCCTGATTACATGCATCCGGCCGTCTACACGATGTTGCCCGGCCTGCCGTTCGCCAGCAACGGCAAGGTCGATCGCAAAGCGCTTCTGGAAATACCACTGAGCTTTATCGGGCAGCACACTCGTCGCCAACCCGAGACGGAGCAGGAACGGGCGCTGCTGGAGCTATGGGGCGAGCTGTTGGAGCTGCCGCCAGACGACATCTCGACTGATGAAAGCTTTTTCAATCTCGGAGGCCACTCGATCCTGCTGTCACGCCTGTTGCTGGGCGTTCGTGAACGCTTTGGGCGCAGCATTCCCATCAATCGTTTTATCGAAGCACCGACCGTGCTGACACTCGCCAGCCTGGTCGACAGCGACGGCACTTCTGCCGGAGTCCTCAGTGCTCAGGCCCTGCGGGATGCGAACCCGGACTTTCAGCTGGCTACGTTGCCCGTCAGCAGGATCGGGGATGTTCATAAAGTGATTGTCACGGGTGCCAACGGCTTCCTGGGTGTGCATATCGTCGAAGCGCTGCTCGACTGGGGGGCGACCGAGATCGCCTGTCTGGTGCGCGAGGCTTCTGGACAAAGCGCGCAACAGCGCTTCGAACATGCCCTGCGGGAAAACCGCCTGGATCACCTGGACCTGAGTCGCGTGAAGGTCTACCCCGCTGACCTGACCAAGCCCCGGTTGGGGCTCAGTGAAGCAGTGTATGAGCGACTGGATCTGGAGTTTGGTGCGTTGGTGCACAACGCTGCCAATGTGAACCATGTTCAGGATTACGAAACCCTGTTCAAAGACAATGTGGCTCCGGTTTTTGAATGCCTGAAGCTGTGTGAGGGGCGCAGTAAAAAGGTCTTCAATTTCGTCTCGACGCTGTCTGCCTGCAGTGCCATCGATGCCGTCGGCAATGTGCTTGAACAACCCGCTGCCGCGACCCCACCGATCTACATCAAGAACGGCTACAACCTCTCCAAGTGGGTGGCTGAGCGCATCCTGCAATGTGCCCGCGACCAAGGTGCCTGGGTGAATATCTATCGCCCCGGCAACATCGCCTTCAACAGCGTTACCGGTGTGTGTCAGCCACAGAAAAACCGCTTGATGCTGATGCTCAAGGGTTCGCTGCAATTGGGTCAGGTTCCGGCATTCGCCATCAACTTCGACCTGATGCCGGTGGACTTTCTGGCGCGCTTCATCGGCTTCCATGCCAGCCGCTACCAACCAGAACACGCGGTGTTCAATCTGCATAACCCCGAGCCCTTGAGCTGGAGCGACTACGTGCACGCCTTCCGCGAGGCAGGGCGTCAGTTCGAGCTGGTCAGCGTCGAGCAATGGCAGGCGCAACTCCGGCGCGTCGACAGCCAGAACGCGCTGTTTGGCGTGCTGGGGTTCTACCTCGACGGGTTTGAAGAAGACATCGGCGATATCTCGATGATCGAGCACCGCAACACCTTGAACGGCATTCGTTGCATGGGCGAGCAATACCCGCAAAAAGCTCCAGCGTTGCTGCGCAGGGGTTGCGATTACCTGAAAGAAATCGACTTCATCTGAGCCATTACCCACTGAGATAAATGGAGAACGACATGAACACACTTCACAGCAATCTGAAACCCGACACCCTTATCAAGAACCCGGTGGCGTGCCGAGTGGTGTCCGCCGTGGACGTCTCCGGTGACGCGGCCAGCGTGTGGGCTGTTGTCGGCAACTTCGGCGGCTTCCAGGCATTCATACCGGCGCTGGAGAGCATCGAGGTCACTGGCGAAGGTCAGGGCTCGGTTCGCAACAAGCTGTTCAAGGATGGCAATGTGGCCATCGAACAGCTGAACTCCAGGGACGATCAGGCGCTTTATATAACCTGGTCACTGATCCACACCAGCTTGCCGGTCAGCAATCTGTGGGCGGCAATGACCGTTGAAGCCAGTGGTGATGGCGATACCTGCATCGCCAGTTGGACGATTGTTGCCGACCCTGTTGAGGGAGGGCCTGAAGGGGATGCATTCGAGGCGTTTCTTCAGGGGTTTGCAGATGGCGCAATGAGTAACGTGCGCAGTCTGTTTGGCTGATTGACGCTGCATCACAGCAGCCCGCTAGGAGCGAATGCCTGAGCGGGCTTTTTTGTTTGATGACCCATAACGACAAAACCCCTCATCGCGTAAGCGATGAGGGTTTCTGGAATTCAATCTTGACGATGACCTACTCTCACATGGGGAAACCCCACACTACCATCGGCGATACATCGTTTCACTGCTGAGTTCGGGATGGGATCAGGTGGTTCCAATGCTCTATGGTCGTCAAGAAATTCTGTTGCTGATCCGTTAGCAGGTAACGTTCCAGCGAATTTTGGTGACTTCTACTTAAACAAAAACCCTCAACGCG
>NZ_JAHPJG010000035.1:0-44070 GCF_020515755.1 Pseudomonas sp. B20 | reverse complement strand
AGACGATTGCAGAACTACCCTGTTTCAACGGCGAGCAGCCTGACCCGCTGACCGGCCATTACCTGCTCGGCAACGGTTATCGCGCCTACAACCCGGTATTGATGCGCTTCAACAGCCCGGACAGTATGAGTCCGTTTGGTAAGGGGGGGTTGAATGTATATGCGTATTGCCTTGGCGATCCGGTTAATCGCACAGACGCTACAGGACATGAATCTTGGGATTTTTATGCAAGCTTGGCCATGGCTGTGGTGGGTGTTGCATTAGGCACTTATGCTTTTCCTAAAGTTCTTAGCGTAAAAGCATTTGGGGTGACTGCCCTTGCCTCATTTGGTGCTTCTGCTGCGGCTACAGTATCTGTGCTTACGGACTATTACGATGTAGAGGGTGGCTCGGAACTGGGTTGGGTGGCTGTTGGTCTGGGCGCCTTTTCATTGGCCTCTGGTGCAATGTCCGCAAAATCTGCATTTGCTCGTGGCCGGGCTCGCGGCCCGAAAATTAGCTTCGCGAGAACACTGCCAACTCAACGCCCTGCGCAATCCTCTGCCGGGTTGCAGACTACATCCTTTATATTGCCACAAGCAAATTCATCACCATTAAGCGTCGCGCCGGCACAGTCGTCTACTATTCGTAGAACGGGCTATCCTAGATACCGAGATATAAAAAGGCCTGTTCCCCAAGATTATTTTTCTGGAGTCCACAAGATGCCAACGATAGCTGAAGAGCCATCATATTCCATACGCGCGGGCGATGAATTGGTGTATTAATCGATACGCTACGTCCGATTTCGGCAGTGGCGCTCAAAAGCAATCTATCTGCCGAAATTCGTACCAGCAAAGCTCAATTAAAATGCGCTGAGTCCCTTTGGGCCAATCATTCATTTGAAGGTCTTTCGTGCCCACCCACTTTCTGCCCCGTTAATGAACCCTCCCTCTCGCACACAGTCGCATACTCACGCTATTCTCTCGCCCTGATCACGCCCGCATCCGGCAGTTGCACAAGGAGTCTGCATGCCCGTTCGTATTTCAAGACTGGTTACGTTCGGTCTGGCCGCTGCATTGGCGGCGCTGGCCGGTTGTGGCGAGGAAAAACCGGCGGCGCCCGAACTGCCCAGGGTTTATGTGCAGACGGTAAAAAGTGCCGACTTCGCCGCCAGTGTCGCCCTCACCGGTGATGTTCAGGCGCGGGTGCAGACCCGTCTTTCATTCCGGGTCAATGGCAAGATCATTCAGCGCAATGTCGATGTAGGCGATCGGGTCACTGCCCGGCAGGTGCTGGCGCGGCTCGACCCCAAGGATCTGCAGGTCAATGTCGACTCGGCCGCTGCTGCTGTGGCTGCCGAGCAGGCCCGCGTGAATCAGGCCAGCGCGGCTTTCGTCCGACAACAAAAACTGTTGCCCAAGGGCTATACCAGCCGCAGCGAATATGACTCTGCACAAGCGGCGTTGCGCGGCAGTGAAAGTTCGTTGAAGGCGGCGCAGGCGCAATTGGCCAACGCCCGTGAACAACTGGGTTATACCGCACTGGTCGCTGACGCACCGGGTGTGATCACTGCGCGTCAGGCTGAGGTCGGGCAAGTGGTGCAGGCCACCATGCCGATTTTCGATCTGGCGCGCGACGGTGATCGCGATGCGGTGTTCAATGTCTACGAGTCCCTGTTCGTTCAGCCGCCAACCGATCAACCGGTGCAGGTTACGTTGCTCGATAACCCGAACATCAAGGTCAGCGGCAAGGTGCGCGAAGTGACCCCGGCGGTGTCGGCGCAAACCGGCACCTTGCAGGTCAAGATCGCGCTGGACCCGCTGCCTGAAGGCATGGACCTGGGCTCGGTGGTCAGCGTGGCGCTGAGCGCACCGGCCAATGCCAGTGTCGAGTTGCCATGGGCGGCGCTGACCAAGGACCTTGGCGAACAGTTGGGCAAGCCTGCCGTGTGGGTGGTGGATGAACAGGGCAAGGTCAATCTGCGCAAGGTCACCGTCACCCGTTACCTGACCGCCAAAGTCATCATTGGCGACGGGCTCAAGAGTGGAGAGAGAGTCGTGGTGGCAGGCGGACAGTTGTTACACCCGGACATGCAGGTCGAAATTGCCGAACAGCCCAAACAGCAGAATGCACAGGTGCAGCCATGAAGCGTCCGTCATGCCTGTTGCTGGGCAGCCTGCTGTTGAGCGGCGTTTTATTGAGCGGCTGTGGCAAGGATGAAACACCTCCCGAGCCGGTGCGTCCCGTGGTGTTCGTCGAAGCAAAGCCTGAGTCGAATCAGGATTTCGGGCGCTTTGCCGGCAATATCCAGGCGCGTTATCAGAGTGTGCTGGGCTTTCGTGTCGCGGGGCGCATCGCCCGGCGCGACGTTGACGTCGGCGCTGAAGTCAGGAGAGGCGATTTGCTCGCAACCCTCGATCCGACCGATCAGCAGAACGCCGTGCGTGCCCGGCAGGGCGACCTGGCCAATGTTCAGGCGCAATACATCAACGCCCAGGCCAATGCTCGCCGTCAGCAGGAGCTGTTCGATCGCGGCGTCGGTGCCCAGGCGCAACTGGACATCGCCCTGACCGACCTGAAGACCGCCAGCTCGTCGCAGGAACAGGCCAAAGCCGCGGCTCAACAGGCCCGCGACCAATTGAGTTACAGCGAGCTGCGCAGTGATCACGATGCGGTGGTTACCGAGTGGAAAGTCGAAGCCGGACAGGTGGTGACAGCCGGTCAGGAAGTCGTGACCCTGGCGCGGCCGGACATCAAGGAAGCGGTGATCGACCTGCCCGATACACTGGCCGATCAGTTACCGTCCGACGTGGTCTTCACCGTCGCCAGTCAGCTGAATCCGGAAGTGAACACCACTGCCACCATTCGCGAAATCGAACCCCAGGCCGACCGCACGACACGTACGCGCCGTGCGCGTCTGTCGCTGGCGCAAACGCCAGCGGCGTTCCGCCTGGGCACGGCGATCAGCGTGACGCTCAGCTCGACCATCACGCCGCGCATGCGTCTGCCGATCAATGCCCTGCAGGAAGTCGATGGCAAACACCAGGTCTGGATCGTCGACTCGCAGAGCCAGACGGTGAACCCCAGAGCGGTGACGATTGCCAGCCGTGACAGCGACTCCTTCGTGCTGAGCGATGGCGTCAAAGCGGGTGAAAAAGTGGTGAGCGCGGGCGTCAACAGCCTCAAGCCGGGCCAGAAAGTCAAAGTCGATGAGGAAAGCCCGCGATGAAAGGGAATTTCAATTTATCCGAGTGGGCCATCAAGCATCAGTCGTTCGTCTGGTACCTGATGTTCGTCGCGCTGTTGATGGGCGTGTTTTCCTACATGAAGCTTGGGCGCGAGGAAGACCCGTCCTTCACCATCAAGACCATGATTATCCAGACCCGCTGGCCGGGCGCGACGGTGGACGAGACCCTCGAGCAGGTCACCGACCGCATCGAGAAGAAGCTCGAAGAACTGGACTCGCTGGACTACGTGAAGAGCTATACCCGACCGGGCGAGTCCACGGTTTTCGTGTACTTGCGTGATACGACCAATGCCAAGGCGATACCGGAAATCTGGTATCAGGTGCGCAAGAAAGTCGATGACATACGTGGGCAGTTTCCGCAGGGGCTGCAAGGCCCGTCGTTCAACGACGAGTTCGGCGATGTGTACGGTTCGATCTATGCGTTTACCGCAGACGGTTTCTCGATGCGCCAGTTGCGGGACTACGTAGAGAAGGTTCGCGCCGACATCCGCGACGTGCCCGGCCTGGGCAAGGTCGAGATGATCGGTCAGCAGGACGAAGTGGTGTACCTGAACTTCTCGACACGCAAACTCGCGGCACTGGGCATCGACCAGAGCCAGGTGGTGCAAAGCCTGCAATCGCAGAACGCGGTGACGCCTGCCGGGGTGATCGAAGCCGGGCCGGAGCGGATCTCGGTACGCACCTCCGGGCAGTTCGCTTCCGAGAAGGACCTGGCTGCAGTCAATCTGCGCATCAATGACCGTTTTTACCGTCTGAGCGACATTGCTGACATCACCCGTGGCTACACCGATCCGCCCAAGCCGCTGTTCCGCTTCGATGGCAAACCGGCGATCGGCCTGGCCATCGCGATGCAGAAGGGCGGCAACATCCAGTCGTTCGGCAAGGCGCTGCATGCACAGATGGATGCTACGACGGCGGAGCTGCCAGTCGGCATTGGCGTGCACAAGGTATCGGATCAGGCCGAGGTGGTGAACAAGGCCGTGGGCGGCTTCACCAGCGCGTTGTTCGAGGCGGTAATTATCGTGCTGTTGGTCAGCTTCGTCAGTCTTGGGTTTCGCGCAGGGCTGGTGGTTGCGTGTTCGATTCCGCTGGTACTGGCGATGGTGTTTGTGTTCATGGAATACAGCGGCATCACCATGCAACGGATTTCCCTCGGCGCGCTGATCATCGCCCTCGGCCTGCTGGTGGATGACGCCATGATTACCGTGGAAATGATGGTCACACGGCTGGAAATGGGCGAGTCCAAGGAGCAGGCCGCGACGTACGCCTACACCTCGACAGCGTTCCCGATGCTCACCGGTACGCTGGTGACCGTGGCCGGCTTTGTGCCGATCGGTCTGAACAACAGCTCGGCGGGGGAATACACCTTCACGCTGTTTGCGGTCATTGCCGTGGCGATGCTGGTGTCGTGGGTGGTTGCCGTTCTTTTTGCGCCGGTGATCGGCGTGCATATTCTGAGCGCCAACATCAAGCCCAAATCCGAAGAGCCGGGTCGCATAGGTAGGGCATTCAACGGCAGCATGCTCTGGGCCATGCGTCATCGCTGGCTGGCGATTGCCATCACGGTCGGGTTGTTCGCCGCGTCGCTGTTCTCCATGCAGTTCGTGCAGAACCAGTTCTTCCCGTCTTCGGACCGCCCGGAAATTCTGGTCGACCTGAACCTGCCGCAGAACGCCTCGATCAACGAGACGCGCAAGGTGGTGGATCGTTTTGAAGCGAGCCTCAAGGACGATCCGGACATCGAGCGCTGGAGCACCTACATCGGCCAGGGCGCGTTGCGTTTCTATCTGCCGCTCGATCAGCAGCTGGAAAATCCGTTCTACGCCCAGCTGGTCATTGTCAGCAAAGGCCTGGAAGAGCGTGGCGCGTTGACTGCCCGTCTGCAAAAGCGCCTGCGTGACGACTTCGTCGGCATCGGATCGTATGTGCAGGCGCTGGAAATGGGCCCGCCGGTGGGGCGTCCGTTGCAGTATCGCGTCAGCGGCGAGAACATCGACAAGGTGCGCCAGCACGCCATCGAGCTGGCCACGCTGCTCGATCACAACCCGCATGTGGGCGAAGTGATCTACGACTGGAACGAGCCGGGCAAGGTCCTGCGCATCGACATCAACCAGGACAAGGCCCGGCAGTTGGGCCTGTCGTCGGAAGACGTCGCCAAGCTGATGAACAGCGTGGTCAGCGGTTCTACCGTGACCCAGGTGCGCGATGATATCTATCTGATCAATGTGATCGGGCGTGCCGAAGATGCCGAGCGCGGTACACCGGAAACCCTGCAGAACCTGCAAATCGTGACACCGACCGGCACCTCGATCCCGCTGCTGGCGTTTGCCACGGTCGGTTACGAGCTGGAGCAGCCATTGGTCTGGCGCCGCGATCGCAAGCCGACCATCACGGTGAAAGGCGCCGTCCGCGACGCGATTCAGCCGACTGATCTGGTCAAGCAACTGCAACCGGAAATCGACAAGTTCGCCGCAGGTCTGCCGGTCGGCTACAAGGTTGCAACCGGCGGTACGGTCGAAGAAAGCAGCAAGGCACAGGGGCCGATTGCCAGCGTTGCGCCGCTGATGCTGTTCCTCATGGCGACGTTCCTGATGATTCAGTTGCACAGCATTCAGAAGATGTTTCTGGTGGCCAGTGTCGCGCCTCTGGGGCTTATCGGTGTGGTGCTGGCGCTGATCCCGACGGGGACGCCCTTGGGGTTCGTGGCGATTCTCGGGGTGCTGGCGCTGATCGGCATCATCATCCGCAACTCGGTGATTCTGGTGACCCAGATCGATGCCTATGAAAAAAGCGGTTATCTGCCGTGGGACGCCGTGGTCGAAGCCACCGAGCATCGCCGTCGTCCGATCCTGTTGACGGCGGCCGCGGCCAGCCTGGGCATGATTCCAATCGCCCGTGAGGTGTTCTGGGGGCCGATGGCCTACGCCATGATCGGCGGCATCATCATCGCCACGCTGCTGACCTTGCTGTTCCTGCCCGCGTTGTACGTGGCCTGGTATCGCATCAAGGAACCGACCGACGAACAGCGTCGCGAAGCGGCTGACAAGGATGACGGCGAGCACGCGCAGCCGGCGCATTGAGGTCGGCGTGCCCTGCCGCCTGTGATTCGGGGCAGGGCTGCTGACACGGCAATCAGTCGGTCTGGTCTGCGTCTTTGGCGTCGATCGTGGACAGGCTGAGGTTGGCGAACCGTACAGGGCCGAACTGTGAAGCCAGCCTTGAGTTTGAGTTTGAGAGCGAGAAGCGGAACGTGTTCGAAGGCGCCGATAGATTCACGAAGCATTTTTCAAGCGCTTCTTCGAACGTAATCTCGCCTGAAAAATGTTCCCACTCCTCAGTGGCGAGGCCAATGATCGGTGTCAGATTCAGCGCGCCCTCTTTGTTGTAACCTCCCACGGCTATGACAAAGAGCGCCTCGTCTATTTTCATGTCTGCTCTATGTACATCGAACTCGATACGCAGGGTAGAGTCAGGCAGCTCATTGATAAATTGGCTTACGGTCACTTCAGTAGCATCCAGTTTGATGCTCTGCCCATCGCCTGCGGGCCAAGGCTTGAAGTCTGGATCAAAGCCCTCAGGTGCTGCCCAGTACTTGAGACCGTCGCTGAAGTTGCCGTTTTTCAAGAATTCGGTCGCCATGATCAGTTCCTTTGATCGGTTCAAATGGATTCCCTTGCCAGCCGTCTGCGCAGACGGCCGCAAGTCCATCCTAAGGCGCGTGAGTGTTGGCCGATACTGTCAGAACTGACAGCACACCGACTGCACAGCGCCGCACATCACTGCCGCCGCCAGACACTCGCCAGCCACGGTTGCTGCTCTCTCGGCAATCCGGCGGGGCGGTAGTAATGTTCCAGTTCGACAAAGCCTGCTTCGGTCAGCAATTCGCGCCATGATTCCAGGTCGTGATAAGCGCCGTAACGCTCGCCGTTCCAGCCTTCCTGATTCTCACCGCGCGGGTTGGAGCTGAACAGCACGCCGCCCGGCTTGAGCGTGGCATGCAGTTGGCGCAGGACGCGTGGCAGCTCCTGTTTGGGGATGTGGAACAACACTGCGTTGGCGAAAACGCCGTCGAAGCGGCCGTGCGGCAGGTCGAGTTCGAGGAAGTTTTGCTGCAGCACTTCGCAACCGGTCTCGGCGCGAGCCATCTCGGCGAAACGTTCGGAGCCGTCGAGCCCGACCGCCACATGGCCCATCGCGGTAAACGTTTTCAGGTCGCGGCCCGGCCCGCAGCCAAAGTCGAGAATCTGCCAGGGTGCCGGCCCTTCGATATGCCGCAGCAGGGCGTCGATATTCTGGCTGACGTCGTGGTCGCGGGTGCCTTCGCGGAAGTCGTCGGCCACGCTGTTGTAATTGCCGAGGGTCGCGGCGGTGATCTGCGCAAGGGTTTGTGGGTCGAGTTTCATCAAGGGCGGTCCGGTAAAGGAAGACCGCCAATATACCCTCGCTGCGTTGCGGCTGCTTAGCGCCTGTCGAAGCTGCGTGCCAATCGGTCGCCGCCCAGTTGCACCAGCGCGACGACCGCAACCAGCAAGACGATCACTGTCAGCATCACCTGCGTGTCGAAGCGTTGATAGCCATAGCGATAGGCAATATCGCCCAATCCGCCTGCACCGATGGCACCGGCCATGGCCGATGAGTTGATCATGGTCACCAGGGTAATGGTGAAGCCACCGACGATACCGGGGCGCGCTTCCGGCAGCAGCACATGCCAGATGATGTGCCAGCGCCGACAGCCCATCGCCTGCGCGGCCTCGACCAAACCATGATCGACCTCGCGCAGGCTCACTTCGGCGATCCGCGCAAAGAACGGCGTGGCGGCAACGGTCAGCGGCACAACGGCTGCCCATACGCCATAGGTGGTGCCGACGATCATCCGCGTGAACGGAATCAGTGCGACCATCAGGATCAGGAACGGAATCGAGCGAAACAGGTTCACGAAGCCGCCCAGCACGCGGTTGATCCCCGGCGCTGCGTAGATGCCGCCTTTGGAACTGGTCACCAGAATCACTGCCAGCGGGATGCCCAGCAGCAGTGCGATCAATGACGACACACCGACCATCAGGAACGTGTCGAGAGTGCCTTGCAGCAAGCGATCAACCCACATAACCCAATACCTCCGCGCGTGGCGCCAGTGTGCGGGCGCGTGCCAGTAGCTCGTCCCGGCTGTGCGGCGAGCCGGCAACCGACAGAATGAGATGCCCGATGGCGCGCTCCTGAATCCGCTCGACGCCGCCCTGCAGCAATTGCACCTTGCCGCCCAGCGCGGCAAACAGCGCGGCCAGATCCGGCCCTTCGTCACTGACACCGGTAAAATGCACGTCCAGCAGCAGGGCCGCATCGGGTCGTTGCGGCTGATCGCTCAGGCGCTCGGCCCACTCTTTCGGCAGCCCGGTTTGCAGGGGCGCCAGCAAGGTTTTGCTGACCTCGTGCTGCGGGTCGCCAAACACCTGCCATACCGGCCCCTGCTCGACGATTCGCCCCTGTTCCAGCACCACGACGCGGTGGCAGATATCACGGATCACCGCCATTTCATGGGTGATCAGCACGATGGTCAGGCCCAGGCGCTGGTTGATCTCGCGCAGCAGGCCGAGGATCGACTGGGTGGTTTCCGGGTCCAGCGCCGAAGTGGCTTCGTCGCACAACAGTATCGCCGGGTCGTGCACCAGCGCGCGGGCGACGCCGACACGCTGTTTCTGCCCGCCGGACAGTTGCGCGGGGTACGCCTTGTGCTTGTCCTGCAAACCCACCAGTTCCAGCAACTGGGCGACCTTGCGCGCGCGTTGCGCCTTGGGCACGCCGGCGACCTTGAGCGGCAGTTCGACGTTCTGCCAGACCGTCTTGGCCGACATCAGGTTGAAGTGCTGGAAGATCATGCCGATGCGTCGGCGCAGCTCCACCAGCTTGTTTTCGTCGAACTCGCCGATGTCCACCTGATCGATCAGTACGCGACCGCTGCTCGGTTGTTCAAGGCGGTTGATGGTGCGGATCAACGAGGATTTGCCTGCGCCGCTGCGGCCGATGATGCCGAAGATCTCGCCGCGCTGGACGGCCAGGTCGATATTGCCCAGCGCCTCCACCGGGCCTTGCTTGCCGTGATAGGTCTTGCCCAGGTTGATGAAGCGCACATGCGCGCGATTCAGCTCCGGATGCAGCTCGGCCTGCTGTGCACGTTGACCTGCGCCTGCTGTGTCGAGTGGCCGTTGGCGTTGCGCGGTCGCAGTCATTCTTTCCACCCGGCCTGGTAAAGCTTGCCGTTGACCTTGTCCAGTGAGGCGCGGACGACCGGTGAGTGCTGGTAAATGTCGACGAATTTCGCCAGCCGCGGGTCATCCTTGTGATCAGGCTTGATCACGAACTGAATCACGTATTCTGGGTGGTCCATGCCGTCGAACAGGATCGCCGAGTCAGCGGGAAAGGTCTTGGCCAGACGGATGTAGGCGGGGTAGCCCTGCACCAGATCGGCATCGTCGTAGGCTCGCACCAGTTGCACGGCTTCGACCTGGATGAGCTTGAGTTTTTTCGGGTTGGCCGTGATGTCTTCTTCGGTGGCCTTGTAACCAACACCTTCCTTGAGCGTGATCAGCCCTGCCTTGGCCAGCAGTTGCAGGCCGCGTCCGCTATTGATCGGGTCATTGGCGATGGCCACTGTGGCGCCGGTCGGCAGATCATCGAAGCTTTTGTACTTTTTCGAGTACAGGCCTACGTTGTTGATGATCCCCGGTGCGTAAGGCACCAGGCCGAAGCCGGCGGCGTCGTTGGCGTTGGTCAGGAACGGGATGTGCTGAAAGTAGTTCACGTCGATATCGCCGGCAGCGAGGCTGACGTTGGGCGCGATCCAGTCGGTGAACTCGACCAGCTCGACCTTCAGGCCCTGCTTGCCGGCCTCTTCGACAGCGGCTTCGAGCGGTATGGCGAAGGCTGCCGTGGTCCCGACTTTCAGGGGTTTATCGTCAGCGTAAGCGGTCAGGGTCAACAGGCCGAGGGCCAGTGCAGCGAGGGTTTTGCTCATGATGCGGTCCTTTTAAAAATCCCTAAGTCTCGTCCCCACGCCTTGTGCTTATTGCTCCCACAAGACCTGTGTACAACGCCAAGCGCTTCAGCGTGGGGGCGCATGTCGTCATCAACTACGGCGGCGTGCCGTCCCCGGTAGCGCATCGGTCCTGTGGGAGCTTGCTCGCGAAGAGGCCAGTGCAGACACAAAAAACAGGGCGTCTGGACAATCGCTTTCGCGAGCAAGCTCGCTCCCACAAGATTTGTGTACAACGCCAAGCGCTTCAGCGTGGGGGCGCATGTCGTCATCAACTACGGCGGCGTGCCGTCCCCGGCAGCACATCGGTCCTGTGGGAGCGAGCTTGCTCGCGAAGAGGCCAGTGCAGACACAAAAAACAGGGCGTCTGGACAGTCGCTTTCGCGAGCAAGCTCGCTCCCACAAGATTTGTGTACAACGCCAAGCGCTTCAGCGTGGGGGCGCATGTCGTCATCAAATATGTCGGTGTGCCGCCTCCGGCAGCACATCGGTCCTGTGGGAGCGAGCTCGCTCGCGAATAGGCCAGTGCAGACACAAAAAACAGGGCGTCTTGACAATCGCTTTCGCGAGCAAGCTCGCTCCCACAAGACTTGTGTACAACGCCAAGCGCTTCAGCGTTGGGGCGCATGTCTTCATCAAATATGTCGGTGTGCCGCCTCCGGCAGCACATCGGTCCTGTGGGAGCGAGCTTGCTCGCGAATAGGCCAGTGCAGATACAAAAAACAGGGCGTCTGGACAATCGCTTTCGCGAGCAAGCTCGCTCCCGCAAAGCCTGCGTACAACGCCAAGCGCTTCAGCGTGGGGGCGCATGTCGTCATCAACTACGGCGGTGTGCCGTCCTCGGCAGCACATCGGTCCTGTGGGAGCGAGCTTGCTCGCGAATAGGCCAGTGCAGACACAGAAAACAGGGCGTCTGGACAATCGCTTTCGCGAGCAAGCTCGCTCCCACAAAGCCTGCGTACAACGCCAAGCGCTTCAGCGTGGGGGCGCATGTCTTCATCAAATATGTCGGTGTGCCGCCCCCGCATGCCGTTGCGGTAAACGGTCGGTGCCTTGCGGAAACAGTTTTTTGCGCAAGGTGCCGTCTTCGTAAGCGGTTTTGTATGACCCGCGGCTTTGCAGTTCCGGAATCACCAGGCCAATGAAGTCCTCGTAACTTTCCGGGGTGACTATGCGGGTCAGGTTGAAGCCGTCCAGGCCGGTTTCGTCGATCCAGGACTCCAGTTCGTCGGCGACCTGTTCGGGCGAGCCGATCAGGGTGATGTAACGGCCGCCCAAGGCGTGCTGGTCGAGCAGTTTCTGGCGCGTCCAGTCGTTGTTTTTCAGGTTTTTGGTCGCGGACTGAATGGCGTTGTTCTTCACGTACTGAATGGGCTCGTCCAGTTCGTACCGGGAAAAATCGATGCCTGTAGACGCAGCGAAGTGCGCCACGCCGGCTTCGGCGCTGGCATGGCGGCGGTATTCGGCGTGCTTCTCCCGAGCCAGTGCTTCGGTGGCCGCGACGATCACGTTCAGGCCCATGAACACCTTGATGTCCTCCGGATTGCGCCCGGCCTGCACGGCACTGGCGCGCACCTTGTCGACCTGCTCGCGGGTCGCTGCCTTGTTCTGCCCGCTGATGAACACGCACTCGGCGTTCTGTCCGGCAAACTGCAGACCGCGCTCCGAACTGCCGGCCTGAAACAGCACCGGCGTGCGTTGCGGCGACGGTTCGCAGAGGTGATAACCCTCGACCTGATAGAACTCGCCCTGGTGCCGAACCTTGTGCACCTTGCCCGGCTGGGCGTAGACGCGCTGCTCGCGGTCGTTGATCACGGCATCGTCTTCCCAGCTGCCTTCCCAGAGCTTGTACAGCACCTCCAGGTACTCGTCGGCCTGATCGTAACGGCGGTCATGTTCGTTCTGCTCTCTGAGGCCCATGGCCCGCGCCGCGCTGTCGAGGTAGCCGGTGACGATGTTCCAGCCCACCCGGCCACGGCTCAGGTGATCCAGCGTCGACATGCGCCTGGCGAACAGGTAGGGCGCGTCGTAGGTCAGGTTGGCGGTCAGGCCGAAGCCCAGATGTTGGGTGACCCCGGCCATGGCCGAGACCAGCAGCAGCGGATCGTTGACCGGCAACTGGATCGCCTCCTTGAGAGTGACGTCCACCGAGTTCTGATAGACGTCATACACGCCCACGATGTCGGCGATGAACAGGCCGTCGAACAGTCCGCGTTCCAGCAGTTTCGCCAGCTCAGTCCAGTATTCCAGGCTGTTGAATTGCGTCGAGGTGTCCCGTGGATGGGTCCACAGGCCATGGTTGATATGGCCGATGCAGTTCATGTTGAACGCGTTGAGGAGGATTTTCTTACGCGCCATCAGATCGTCCCCCGCAGGGGCGGATGAGTGTCGTTGAGGTAGTAATTGCCGATGGCGTGAAACTTCCAGCGTACCGGGTCGTGCAGCGTATGAACGCGCGCATTGCGCCAGTGGCGATCCAGGCCGTGTTCCGCCAGCGTGGATTGACTGCCCGCCAGTTCGAACAGCGTGCTGCCGGCTGCCAGGGAAATCTCCGTGCTGATGGCGCGTGCTTCGGCCACGGCGATCGACGCGGCGGCGACAGTATCGGCATTGCTGTCGGCCTGAGCGACATCCAGAAATTCACCAGCGCGCTCAAGCAGTGCTTCGGCGGCATGCAGGCGAATACCCAACCTGCCGAAGCTGTGCAGCGTCAGCGGGTCGTCCACAGCCTTTTCGATGCCCGAATCGATCCACGGCCGGGTACGCGTCCGCACGAACGTCAGGGCGTCCTCGAAGGCAGCACGGGCAATGCCGGTATCGATCGCCGCGTGGAGAATCTGCGCCAGCGGCCCGACCGTGGTAGGGCGCTGGAAGGCGCTCTGGAACGGCACGACATCGCGGGCGCTGACATACACATTGTCGAATACCACCGAGCCGCTGCCGGTGGTGCGCTGCCCGAAACCGCTCCAGTCGTCGATGACGCTCAGCCCCTCGCTGTCATGCGCCACGAACACCAATTGCTGCACACCCTCGTCGTCAACGACCGAGGTGGGAATACGTTGCGCGTACAGCGCGCCGGTGGCGTAGAACTTGCGGCCGTTGATGCGATAACCGTCCCCGTCGCGGCTCAGGCGAGTGGTGCGGTCATGTGCGGTTCTGGTCCCCAGTTCGGCCAGCGCATTGCCGAAGCGTACGCCCGCCAGTGCCTCGGCGTACAAGCGCGCCTGTTGTTGCGGACTGCCGTTCACACGCAGCACTTCCAGGGCGTAAAAGTGGTTTTGTGGAATCTGGCCCAGCGAGCCATCGGCTTCGGAAATCAGCTGGATCACCTTGGCCAGCGTGACATTGGAAACACCTGCGCCGCCGAAGGCTTGCGGCACACTGATGCCCCACAGACCGGACTGGCTGAACAGGTCGAGTTCGGCATGCGGCAAACGGCGCTCGCGATCGCGTTGCGCGCTGTCGGTTTTCAATTGCAGGGCCAGTTCGCGGGCTGTGTGCAGGGCCTGAGCGTCACTGGTGATCAGCGCTGCGTTAACGCGCGCTTTTGGGTTGAAACTCATGAAGGGTGTTCTCCAGTGGTCTGGTTCAGATCCAGGAATGGCGAGCAGGCAGGGTGCTGTTCAAATGCCAGGTGCCGACCGCGTGGTATTTCCAGCGCACCGGGTCATGCAGGGTGTGGACGCGTGCGTTGCGCCAGTGGCGATCGAGATTGAACTCGGCCAGGGTCGCGCGGCTGCCGGCCAGTTCGAACAGCTTCTCGCTGGCCAGCAGCGAGATCTCGGTGGTCAGTACCTTGGCTCGCGCCACCGCGATGGAGGCGCGGGCTGCCGAGTGCTCATCGATAGGCGCAGCGCTGATCTCGTCGAGCTCCTGGCCCGCCTTGCGCAGCAGCGCTTCTGCCGCGTGCAGTTCGAGTTTCAGCTTGCCGATGTCGGCGATCACGTAGAGGTCATCGCTGGCGCGCTCGACGTTGGCGTCGATCCACGGACGGGATTTCTCGCGTACAAAGGCAATCGCGTCGTCGATGGCGCCGCGCGCGATACCCGCGTCGATCGCGGCCTGGATCAGCTGCGAAACCGCGCCCTGAATGTTCGGCGTCAGTGACAGGCGCCAGTTATCGACCACCAGTCCGGCGTCCACCGGCACGTTGTCGAGCAGCACTGTGCCGCTGGCGGTAGTGCGCTGACCAAAGCCCGACCAGTCATCAACGATGCGCAGACCCGGTGTGCCACGCTGGACGAAGGCCATGATCTGCCGCCCCTGGTCATCCAGCGCCTTGACCGCAACCCAGTGCGCGAACAGCGCACCAGTGGAATAGAACTTCTGTCCGCTGATGCTCAGGCGGTCGCCATTGGCGGTGATCCGTGCCTTGAGTTCCAGGGTGTTTTTGGTGCCACGCTCAGGGCCTGCGTTGCCGATGCGCCAACCGTCCAGCACGCTCTGGAACAGCGTTTTCTTCTGCTGCTCGGTGGCGCTGCCCTGCAGCAGGTGCAGAATGCCGAACTGGTTTTGCGGAATTTGTCCCAGTGCCGGGTCGGCAGCAGAAATGATCCGGAAGACTTCGGCCACCGTGGCGAACGACACTTGCGGGCCGCCGTACGCGCGCGGGATGGAAATACTGCCCAGTCCGCTACGGGTGAACTGCTCGATTTCAGCCCATGGCAAGGCGCGTTGTCTGTCGCGATTGGCGGCATTGACCTGCGCGGCCGCTGCCAGGTCGTGGGCTGCTGCAATGGCTTGCGCGTCGTTTTGCAACACGGTGGCCTTCAGCAGGCGGGGTGCAACGTCAGGCTCTTGTGGAGCCTCGACGCTGTGGGGCGTTACCGGCGCCGGATCAGACTCGCGTCGCTCACCGTCAATCGATACGACCCTGGGTTTATCCACAGGGGTAGTTGTGAAAGGGACCATCGGAACCTCGTAGCAGTAGGCCGCATCTGGTGCGGCTGGAAAACATCACGATGTCCGGTGGTCCGGTGTATATACCCTAAGCGTGTATAAAAGTTTTTAAAACGTGCTTTTTGGAATAAGCATAGACAGTTATTGTCAATTGCCACTGCCCGTTCGTGTACTCACCTTGCGTCACGCAGGATGTTAGGCGCCCGCGCAGAACCAAGTACGGATGAAACACGACGAATGCCTGAGCGACGTTGAACTTTCTTACACGCCTGGCCAATGTTTAATACAGGTAATGAGCGTGAATGAATAACGCTTCGTTTTTAGAGTGATCCGTGCGGTGCTGTCTATCAAACAGTATCGTTAGCGAAGCGGTGTATTCGACTTACCGTCCTCAGGCATTCAATGTCCCAGCGGTTGGATCCTTATTATACGGGGTGGTGCCCAGAGCGAGTTGTTGCCCACCCGGTCGATCACACAGTAACTCACTTCCAGCCGTTGCTCATCTCCGCCTTCGCGTATCAACTCAGGCGGTACAACCAAATCGACCGGCTCACCGATATCGTCGGCGGTGAGCGGCGGCAGGTCCATGCGCAGATCGCCCCAACGTATGGTGATCTCGTCGTGAACAGCCATGTTCAGATAAGGCTCGATGGTCATCGGCAAGCCGCCTTCCAGGTGTCTGCGCGACAGGCCGTGGCGTATGACCGATGGCGCCACATAGAGTGGCGCCAGCCCCTGGTTTTCTTCCGTATTGGCGCTGACCAGTTGCCCTCCCGGTGCGTTGAGCTTGACCCATAGCTTGCGGCACGGCGAGGTGACGGGCACTCCGCCTATCTTCATGACCCGGTAGTAGGTTCTCGCCTTGCCATTCTGCAGAAAGCTTTCCGGCACACGTAGGACGACAGGCTTGCCGACGTCGGACGCCTTCAAAATTGTTGACGCGACGTAACAGCCGTCCCAAAACAGTTCGATCAGATCGCCTTCCTCCATGCTGCCGTAGGGGTCCACATGAACGACGAGTTGAGAGGCGTTCCTCACGCCTATGCCATGTCGGCTGGCCAGCGGAACAGCAGGGATCGGCAAGCTCATAGGGCTGGCTTTGCAAGTGTTTTGACTCATGTCTGGGGTGCTCCTGATAATCAATAGTTCAAGTAAAGATTCGTCATAAGTTGTCATGTTCAAGTAATAAAATGTGCGGTTCAGGCAGGGGGATAAGTACCTTAAATATCCAAGTTATGGCAAACATTACAAACGGTATGAAATGCGTGCTTGAAACTTTGCGGTCTCACTGGAATGAGCGACGTCAGTGAGCTAATGGGCTTTGCGGGCACTTGTCAATGTGCGAAGTGCATTTGAGGATTGTTTACTTGAAAACCGGAGACTTCCTACGCTGTATGTTTGGAACCGTTGACTCCTCACTAAACAACCGTCCTACCACAAAGTATCAATGGCAGCAGGCCGTAACCGACAGGACAACGCACGGAAGGGAAAGTCTGGCAAGACGGGCACACAGCGGCGCAGCCGGCTACAAATCCAGGCGCAAAACGGACGGACGCTAATTTTATTATTTCGATGATTTTTCGGAAAATTACGCGGGAATTCAGCAAGGATATTGAACGATTAATCCTTCCGGAAATGTAAGAAAAAAGCAGCGCCACGGAATGCACGCTGCTTTTTTGCGCAGGCTGATCGTCCTGATCAGGAGCGGGTACGCTCGAGAAACTGCCTTGTGCGTTCTTCTTTCGGGTTGGCGAACAGCGCTTTGGCTTCGCCTTGCTCCACGATCACCCCCTTGTCGATGAAGATCACCCGGTTGGCGACGTCCCGGGCAAAGCTCATCTCGTGAGTGACGATGACCATGGTGCGGTTCTCTTCAGCCAGAGCCCGGATGGTGGTCAGCACCTCGCCGACCAGCTCCGGGTCCAGGGCCGAGGTCGGCTCGTCGAACAGGATCACTTGCGGCTCCATCGCCAGCGCCCGCGCAATCGCCACGCGCTGCTGCTGCCCGCCGGAAAGGCGACGCGGGTAAGCGTCTTCCTTGCCGCTCAGGCCGACCTTGGCGAGCAGCTTTCTGCCCAGCGCCTCGGCGGCTTCGCGGGCAACCTTCTTGACCACCACCGGGCCTTCGATGACGTTTTCCAGTGCGGTGCGATGCGGAAACAGATTGAAGTTCTGAAACACGAACCCGACCTGCTGACGCAACTGGCGGATCAACCCCTGTTGCTGGTTCATGGAACGGGTGCCATCAATCTCGATGTCACCGACCTTGATCCTGCCGCTGTCAGGCGTTTCCAGCAGATTCAGGCAGCGCAGCAGGGTGGTCTTGCCCGAGCCGCTGGGCCCTATGATGGCCACCACTTCCCCGGCTTCGATACGCAGATCGATGCCCTTGAGCACCTCATTGCCCTTGAATGCCTTGGTGAGTTTTTCAACCACTATCATGTGTCAGGTCTCCAGATCGTGCCGGTTGACCCTGGCTTCCAGCTTGTTTTGCAGGTGCGAGAGCGCCGTGGCAAGGATCCAGTAGATCAGTGCAGCGGCCAGGTACATGGTGAAAATTTCGAAGGTGCGTGCGGTGATCAACTGCGCCTGACGGAACAGCTCCGGCACCTGGATGGTGGCTGCCAGCGCCGTGTCCTTGACCAGCGAGATGAAGCTGTTGCCCAGTGGCGGCAATGCGGTGCGTGCGGCCTGCGGGAGGATTGCACGGCGCATGGTCTGCCAGCGGGTCATGCCGATACTGGCCGCTGCCTCCCACTGGCCGCGCTCCACCGAACTGATGGCCGCGCGCAGGATTTCGCAGGCGTAGGCGGCCATGTTCAGGGAAAAACCGATCAGTGCGGCGCTCAGCGGTTCGAGCTGGATACCCAGCTCTGGCAGGCCGTAATAAATCACGAACAGCTGCACCAGCAACGGCGTGCCGCGAAAGAACGACACGTAGATGCGTGCTATCCAGTTCACCAGCTTGAAGCGCGACAGGCGCATCAATGCCAGGCCAAAGCCCAGCAGCAAACCGAAAAACATCCCGCCAATACTGAGGAAGACGGTGTAGTACGCGCCCTTGAGCAGGAAGGGCGCGGAGTCCAGCGCGAGCTGAAGGCTCTCTTCAATCATTTGGTGACGTCAGCGTTGAAGTACTTTTCCGACAGCTTCTTCAGCGTACCGTCGGCACGCAGCTTGTCGATTGCCTTGTCGATGGCCGCCAGCAATTCAGGCTCGCCTTTACGCAGGGCAATGCCCGATTCCTGGCGGGAGAATGCGTCGCCTGCCAGGACGAGTTTGTTTTTTGTTTTGGCAGCCATTTCCAGGGCGGCCAGACGGTCAACGAGGATCGCGTCGATACGACCTACGCTCAGGTCCTGGATCTTGCTCGGGTCATCGTCATAGGTTTTGACGATTGCACCCGGAACGTTCGCCTTGAGCCATGCCTCGTAGTTGGTGCCCAGGCCGACGCCGACCTTCTTGCCGGTCAGGTCGTTGGCTGTCTTGATCTTGATGGAGTCTTCGTTACTCTTCAGAATCAGCGCCTGAATGCCGGACACGGTGTAGGGTTCGGAGAAGTCGTACTTCTTCTTGCGCTCGTCGGAGATGGTCACCTGGTTGATCACCACGTCCAGACGCTTGGAGTCCAGAGCGGCCAGGATGCCATCCCATTTCGACGGCTGGATCTTGGCCTTCACACCCAGTTCCTTGGCCAGCGCTTCGGAAAACTCGACTTCGAAGCCGGTGAGCTTGCCGCTCTCATCCACAAAGCTGAACGGTGGGTAAGTGCCTTCCAGGCCGACATTGAGGGTACCGCTGTCCTTGATTTTCTGCAGTTGCTCGCCAGCCATGGCTTGCCCGGCGATACCGGCGCTGAGCATCAAGCCCATTGCCGAGAAAAGAAACGTACGACGAATAGCGGAAATGTTCATGCGAGCCCCTTGTTGGTATGGAAGTGTCTGGCCATTTTCTGACCCGACTCAAGCAACTTCGTGCTGATTATTCAGCTTTTTTTTCAGGCAGTTACGTCAGGTGTAAGGTTAAGCGTTGTGGTCTGCCGGGCGCGACTATATAGCCATCTGCTTATGAGGAAAAATAACAAAAAAAGTTATTTCCCCTCTGGAAAGGCATAACAGCCACGTGGGCCGGAACGTCACTGGTCGAACGCATCCGGATAGGCAAACAGCGCTGGCGCACCGCCGGTGTGCAGGAAGATCAGCGGGCCGTCGTTGAAGCGTTGACGGCCAATGCCATCGAGCAGACCGGACATGGCCTTGCCTGTGTAGACCGGGTCGAGCAACAGTCCTTCGTGGCTGGCCACCAGCTTGATGGCTGACAGCGTACCGGCGTTCGGTTCGCCATATCGCGGGGCGAAATACTCGTCCCACAGTTCGACCTTGAAGTACTCAGGCAGCGCAACGCCGAGCAACTCTGCGGTGCGCTCGGCCAGGCCCTGAACCTTGGGCAGCTGTGCTTCTTCACTGCGCGACACGGTCACGCCGATGACCGGCAGTTGCGGCAGTTCGTGAGCCAGTGCCAACGCCAGACCGCTGTGCGTGCCGGCACTGCCGGAGGCCAGAACCACGGCCGCAAAATCGATACCGGTCTGCTTGATCTGCTCGGCCAGTTCCAGCCCGGCGCGCACATAACCCAGCGCCCCCACCGGGCTTGAGCCACCGATGGGCACCAGATAGGGCTTTTTGCCGCTGGAGTGCAGGCGCGCAGCCAGGGCCTGGAGTTGCTCATCGGCGTTGTCGAGGTTTTCCACCAGCTCTACCTTGGCATCGAACAGCTCCAGCAGCAGGCGATTGCCGTTTTTCAGGTAACTGGGGTCTTCGGTGCCGATGGGGTTTTCCAGCAGCGCCACACAGCCAAGGCCCAGGCGCGCGGCCAGGGCAGCGGTCTGACGGACATGGTTGGACTGGATGGCCCCGGCGGTGATCAGTGTGTCGGCACCCTGAGCCAACGCATCGGCGGCCAGGTACTCGAGTTTGCGCACCTTGTTGCCGCCCAGCGCCAGCGTGGTGGTGTCATCCCGCTTGATGTAGATATCACGGTCTGCCCAGATCGACAGGCGCTCGAGCTTTTCCAGAGCCGTTGGCGCGCTGATCAGGTCCAGGCGATTGAAGCGGGCAAGCTGATGTTTGATCATGGTGGTCGATAAGCCGTGTAAAGAGTCACCGGACTATAGGCAGACGTTTCTCGCACGGCAACTTATCTGTGCGCACGGCTCTCTTCGCGTATTCCGACAGAAATTGTTGTTCTTTTCGTCTGAATGTTTGCCGTAGAGTGGCAACAGCAGCGGCCCGAACTGTCGGTCGCCACCCTTCACATCAAGGAGAGTCAAGCGTGAGCGATATTCCAGAAGCATCCGCCGACGGCCGCTCCAGCCACTGGCAGTTGCAGCGCATCGTCAGCCAGTTGCGCGGCGCGCGTGAAGACTGGCGGGCTCGCAACAGGCGAGTGAGCGGTGAGCACGGTGGACGTGAGCTGCCTTCGCGTGCGGCCATGGGCGAGATTCTTGAAGCCTTGAGCGGTGCGCTGTTCCCGATGCGCCTCGGCCCGGTGGACCTGCGCGAGGAAAGCGAGGACTTCTATGTCGGCCATACGCTGGATGTGGCGCTCAATGCGCTGCTGGCCCAGGCCCGGCTTGAGTTGCGCTACGTGGCCCATCAGCAGGGTGGTGACCTGAAGAGCATCGACGCGCGGGCGCTCGAGCTGATTCAGGGGTTCGCCATGGCCCTGCCGGGTATTCGTCTGTTGCTGGACACCGACGTGCTGGCTGCCTATCACGGCGACCCTGCGGCGCGCAGTGTCGATGAAGTGCTGCTGTGCTATCCCGGCATTCTGGCGGTGATCCACCATCGGCTGGCGCATTATCTGTATCGCGCCGGTTTGCCGTTGCTGGCGCGTATCAGCTCGGAGATCGCCCATTCCGCGACCGGTATCGATATTCATCCGGGTGCGCAGATCGGCCCGAGCTTCTTCATCGATCACGGGACAGGCGTGGTGATTGGCGAAACCGCGATCATCGGCGAGCGGGTGCGGATCTATCAGGCCGTGACCCTGGGCGCCAAGCGCTTCCCGTCGGACGAGGATGGCCAGCTGCAGAAAGGCCATGCACGCCATCCGATCGTTGAAGACGACGTGGTGATCTACGCTGGCGCGACGATTCTGGGGCGTATCACCATCGGTAAAGGTTCTACCATCGGCGGCAATGTCTGGCTGACGCGCAGCGTACCGGCAGACTGCAACCTGACTCAGGCCAACTTGTTGCAGCAGGACGACTGCAGCCGCAAGTAGGCTGCCTTCGCGTCAGATCACTTTCACCGCCCGGCCGATGAACTGAATCGGCCCGGTGGGTTTGCCGATTGGCGAGCCGGTGGATTTCTCCAGCGTCAGCTCGAACAACTGGTTGGGTTGCAGCGGCGGCAGTTTATCCAGCGGCACATGCAGGCTCTCTCCCGGCTTGACCAGCCCAAGCGAAACCGGGCCTTGCCAGTCGTCACCCTTGGTCCAGAACTCCAGCGCCTTGTCGGTCGGAACCTCGAACACACCCAGCGGGATAAGCTGTATTTCCTGCGAGTTACTGGCCTGCACGACCCAGCCGGGAGCCTTGTCCTGCGGCCCTACGAGGACCACCAGATAAGACGGTTGCGGCGGTGCGCGGGTCAGCAGCGTCATGCCCAGTACCAGCGAAGCAGCCAGGCCTGCCCCGGCGAGGCCACGCCAGATCGACAGGTTGTCCCACCAGCGCACGCGCGGTCGTTGCGGCGTGTTGGCAGGCGCGGTCATGTCCAGCAGGTTACGTTCGATGCGACCCCACAGGCCGGGCGATGGCGTCACCGGCTCGGCCAGTTCGGTCAGGGGCAGCAGACGCTGCTCCCAGGCATCGACGGCAGCCTGCAGGTCGGGCTCGCGCGACAGGCGACGCTGTACGTCGAGCCGCTTCTGCGTCGAGAGGGTGCCGAGTACATACTCGCCAGCCAGCTCATGAATGTTGTCGTCTAAAGGCCGGGTCATCCCATGCACTCCCGCAAAGCCGTCAGGCTGCGCTTGATCCAGGCTTTGACCGTACCCAATGGCGCGCCAATTTTCTGCGCGATTTCCTGATGCGAATAACCGTCTACGTAAGCGTGAAAAATACAGTTTCGTCTTACTGGTTCCAGTTGCTCCATGCATGAAGTAATCCGTCCTGGATTGACCCGCCAATCGAAGGCATCGCCGATTTCCTGCCAGCCTTCCAGTGTCGCCTGTTCCTGATGATCTTCACTGCCGTCGTCTTCGACACGCACCTCGCGAGCCGTGTTGCGCAACGTGTTGAGCGCCAGGTGGCGGGTCACGCTGAAGATCCAGCCACGTGCCGAACCACGCGAGGCATCGAAGCTGGCCGCGTGGGACCAGATTTTCAGGAACGCGTCATGCACGATGTCTTCGGCCAGCGCGCGGTCACGCACCAAGCGCTGAGCGACGCCGAGCAACCGGGCGCTTTCCTGTTGATAGAGACGCTGCAAGGCCTGCTTTTCACCGCGAGCGCAGGCCTGCAACGTGGCTTCGTAATCAAAGAGAGATTCGTGCGAAGACAAGATGATCCGCCATCTATGGAAGACTACTGCCTCGTTGACATCACGAGGCTCCCGCCCAGCAGCATAGCTTACTGTTGAGCGGTCACCCGGTAAGTGATGGCTATCAGCTCGCAGTCCAGAACAGGTAATCGGCCTGATACTTGACCACTTCCTTCGCGCCCTTGTTGCTCTCTGCGCAGGCTTTGGCCGGGGCAACGCCGCCTTTCAGGGCTACACGCTGAATGTACGTGACGCCGGTCATTGCGCCCTTGCCTTCGGCCGGGTTGGCCTTGACCAGCTGGTACGGCAGGTTGCCAGCGCTCGAAGGGGCCACGGCAACCTGGGTGCCGGTTATTTTGGAACCGTCTTTGGCTTCCCAGGTGGCAGGCGGGCCGTAGTAGGTGCCGACCTGTTTGCCGCTCTTGTCGTTGAGCACTGCTTTGGGGCCGACGAACGCCCACTCCATTTCGTTGGGCATGTTGGCCTTGGCGCGGCACTCGTAGGTGATCTCGCCAACCCCGGTGGTTTGCATGCCGACCTTGTTGCCAGCCGGCACACGGACGCTTTCGGGAAGGTCGGTCTGAGCCATGGCAACAGACGACAGGCAAGTGAAGGCCAGAGTGGTACCAGCAAGGCAGAGCAAGCGTTTTGCGTTCATGCAGAAATCTCCAGAAGGTTTAACCGCGCTCAGCAACTCGAAGTGGCTGCTGAATGTACTACCCGCGAGAAACCCATCTGGATGCAGTGATTTGAAAATATTTTTTCAGGCCCGACTGAAACGGCTGCGCAGCAGCACAATTCCGGCAATTGCGGCCAGACCCGAGCCGATCAGTACGCCGACCTTCACCTCGTCGATCAGGTGTTGCGAGCCGGGGAACGCCAGGTTGCCGATGAACAGGCTCATGGTGAAACCGATGCCGCACAGAATCGCCACGCCGTACAGTTGCACCCAGTTGCTGCCCTCCGGCAATACCGCCAGCCTGGCGCGGATGGCCAGCACGGCGGCGAGAAACACGCCGATCTGCTTGCCCACGAACAGTCCCAGCGCAACGCCCAGCGGCACAGGATCGACCAGATTGCCCAGGGTAATGCCGGCCAGCGACACGCCCGCATTGGCAAAACCAAAGATCGGCACCACGGCGAAGGCCACCCAGTAGTGCATCTTTTCTTCGAGGAACAGCAGTGGCGAGCGGGCTTCTTCCTCGGGCTTGCCCATCGGGATGCACAGCGCCAGGGCGACACCGGCCAGCGTGGCGTGTACGCCCGATTGCAGGACGAAAAACCACAGCATCGCGCCGAGCAGCAGATACGGCAGCAGACGGCGCACGTTCAAACGATTCATGACGATCAGCACCGCCAGCGTCACGAAGGCGGCGGCCAGCATCGGCAGGTTCAGACCGGAGCTGTAGAAGAAGGCGATGATCGTCACGGCGCCCAGGTCGTCGAGGATCGCCAGCGCGGCCAGAAAGACTTTCAGCGAGGTCGGCACGCGATTGCCCAGCAGCGACAGCACGCCGAGGGCAAAGGCGATGTCGGTAGCTGCCGGGATCGCCCAGCCGCTCAGGGTCTGCGGATTGCCCCAATTGATCGCGATGTAGATCAGCGCAGGCACCAGCATACCGCCGGCGGCTGCAAAGCCGGGCAGGGCACGTTGCCCCCAGGTCGCCAGGCCACCGGCGAGGACTTCACGCTTGATCTCCAGGCCGACCATCAGGAAGAAGATCGCCATCAGCCCGTCGTTGATCCACAGCTCGACCGAGAGGCCCAGCCAGACGCTGTGCAGGATCGAGAAATAGCCGGCAGACAGAGGCGAGTTGGCAACGATCAATGCCGCCAGCGCAGCGGCCATCAACACGATGCCACCGGCTGATTCGGAGGCGAGGAAGCTGGCGAGGATGGCAATGCCTCTGGGCGTTTCCCGGTTCGGAACTTGAGTCATGGTCGTCCTTGAACGAAAAGCGGGTTTTATAAAGTGTGCAGACAGGCGCTTACTGGCCTGTGGCGGTGAGCTCGATCAGACAGCAACGGCTGGCGCGGGGCGATTGCAGTTCGACTTCCAGCAGTCCGCCAGCGTTGTCCACCTGAGCGCAATCGTGTTTGCCGAGGATTTCCCACGGCTGACTGTCGACGCTGATCGCCACTTGCTCGGCCATGCTGAACAGCACCAGGGTGCTGGCTGAACTGAACAGGCGTTGCGGGTGCCGCACGTCTATCCAGTGCAGGCGTGCAGTGTAGCGGTGTGGGGCATAGATCAGGTTGAAATCGCGAATCGGCCCGTCCAGCAAAGTGCAATTGACCTGGCTGTCACCGCTGAATGCAAACGGGTCCGATGGCAGCAGCGGACGACTGCTCAGCCCATCCACGTCCAGCGTCATGCCCGCGCCCTGAAGGACCGTGATGATGCGCTGATAACCGGCAAACACCGAAAAACCGCCCGAGGTTTCGATGTCGGCAATCGACAGCCGCCAGCCGAAGCCGTCCATGTCCTGGCCGGCGTCGCGAGCGATTTCTTCCGTGCTGCCACCGCCGTTCTTCCACGGCATGCGCGGATAGTCGGCGGCGCGCAAAATACGGGTCTGGCTCATTTGGTAAAGCGTCCTTCCAGGCGATGGCGGGAGCCGGGGTGAATCAGGCGCGCGGCGGTGACCGGCTGACGGCCTGACCAGGTACGGCGGCGAATCAGCAGGCAGGGTTCTCCGGCCTCAATCTGCAACAGCCTGCATTCATCGGCTTCGGCCAGAATCGCCTCGACCACATGCTCGCCTTCGGTGAGCGGCGCAACCTGCGAGAGGTAGGCGTAAGGCGTCTGCAGGGTAAAGTCCTGCCGGAGGTAGTCCGGAGCGACCTGGGCGTTCACGAAGCGGTCCTCGATCTGCACCGGGATGTCGTTCTCGTAATGCACGATCAACGAGTGGAAGACCCGCTGGCCTTCGCGCATGTCCAGCGCCAGGGCGCGCTCGGAGCCAGCGGCTTCCTCCTTGAGGACCATGACCTTGCAGGTATGGCGATGGCCGCGCGCGGCGATCTCGTCGGCAATGTTGTGCACTTCGAACAGCGCCGACTGGCTCTTGGGCTCGGCGACAAAGGTGCCGACGCCCTGCATGCGCACCAGCAGGCCTTCGGCGGTCAGCTCGCGCAGTGCCCGGTTTATGGTCATGCGGCTGAAGCCCAGTTGCGTCACCAGTTCGCTTTCCGACGGCACACGGTGGTGCGGCGGCCAGGTGCCATTCTGGATTTGCAAGGCGATCATCTGTTTCACGCGGGCGTACAAGGGTGCGGGACTTTCGCCCATCTGGGCTGCCAGGGAAGAAGCGGCGGGCGGAGTCGACACGTGGGAGTCCTTGTTGTTCGAGACGGTGTTTTCGAGAGCATTCAGACGCTGCAAAGCGCTCACGCTAACCATTAACCTGCTGCTCGGCAAGCATGCAGGCGGTTTACCGGTCGCTCAAACGTCTGTATATGTATATACAAATTACAGTGATGAGGTGTGAAGTCAATGTCAGCCTTCTTTGCCGAGCGCGCGTTACTCCCCGACGGCTGGGCCAGCAATGTGCGTCTGGAGGTCGGTCAGGACGGTATTTTGACCCGCGTCGAGACTAATGCCGATCAACAGGGCGCCGAGAAGGTTCACGGGCCTTTACTGCCTGGCATGCCGAACCTGCACTCCCACGCGTTCCAGCGTGCAATGGCCGGGCTGGCGGAAGTGGCGGGTAACCCTAACGACAGTTTCTGGACCTGGCGCGACCTCATGTATCGCCTGGTGGGGCGCATCAGCCCGCAGCAACTGGGCGTTATCGCTCGTCAGCTGTACATCGAGATGCTCAAGGGCGGCTACACCTCGGTTGCCGAATTTCATTACGTGCATCAGGACAGCGATGGCAAGCCCTATGCCGACCCTGCCGAGCTCGCGCTGCAGATCAGCCAGGCGGCCGGTTCGGTCGGTATCGGCCTGACCTTGCTGCCAGTGCTGTACAGCCATTCCGGCTTTGGCGGGCAGGCTCCCAACGAGGGCCAGCGGCGTTTTATCCACAGCACCGACAGCTATCTGGATCTGCAGGCTCGTTTGCGTCCGGTTCTGGCGGCTCAGTCTGCGCAGCAACTCGGTCTTTGCTTCCACTCATTACGCGCGGTGACACCGCAGCAGATCAGTGAAGTGCTGGCGGCCAGCGACCGCCAGTGTCCGGTGCATATTCATATCGCGGAACAGCAGAAGGAAGTCGATGACTGCCTGAGCTGGAGTGGTCGACGCCCGCTGCAATGGCTGTACGAAAACGCGCCTGTGGATAACCGCTGGTGCCTGGTGCATGCGACCCATGCCGAGGCGGATGAAGTGGCCCTGATGGCGCAAAGCGGCGCGGTGGCAGGGTTATGCCTGACCACTGAAGCCAACCTCGGCGACGGGATCTTTCCGGCGGTGGACTACATTGCTCAGGGCGGTCGCTGGGGGATCGGTTCGGACAGTCACGTCTCGCTCAGCGTGGTCGAAGAACTGCGCTGGCTGGAATACGGCCAGCGTCTGCGCGATCAGCGCCGTAACCGGCTATATAGGAGCGATCAGCCCATGGTTGGTCGCACGCTATACGACGCTGCACTCGCCGGTGGCGCGCAGGCATTGGGGCAGCAGATGGGGACGCTGCAAGTGGGGCAGCGCGCGGACTGGCTGGTGCTGGATGGCAACGACCCGTACATCGCCACGGCTTCGGACGACGCCATCCTCAACCGCTGGCTGTTCGCCGGTAGCGATCGGCAGATCCGCGACGTGGCGGTCAACGGGCGGTGGGTCATACGCGAAGGGCGACACGCCGCAGAAGAACAAAGCAGCCGCGAGTTCGCGCAGGTGTTGAGGGAGTTGCTGGGCTGATGCAAGGGAGGACGCAGAGCACTCTGCGTTATCCACGAGTCCGCTTCTGCTTCTGGCCGAAGGCCGTGGGAGTGAACTTGTTCGCGAAGGCTATATTCCTGACGCAGAAAATACATTGACTGCAACACCCTCTTCGCGGACAAGTCCGCTCCTGCAGGAAGCCGCGTATACCCGTAGGAGCGAACTTGTTCGCGAAGGGGCCGGAAAGCGTTCTGAAATTTATCGTTCGAACGACCGTCTTCGCGAACAAGTTCGCTCCTGCCGGGCTTAGCCAGAATCCCGATTTGGTTACTTCTCGCCCTTGCCGATCTTCGAGTCATCCTCGCGCCAGATCAGGCGTGAGGTGTCGTAGCCTTGCTGGCGGGCCTTGCTGAGCATGTCTTCCCTGACCGAGGCAGACACGGTCGGTGTCCGCGACAACAGCCACAGGTATTTGCGATCCGGGTTGCCGACCACGGCGGTGCGGTAGCCTTCGCTGACGTCCAGAATCCAGTAATCACCCTTGGCAACGCTCGGCAGCAGGCGCGAGAACCAGTTGTCGAACACGACCCACAGCTTGTCGGTCTTGCCCGCAACCTGCGGCGAGGCGGTGCCCGTGGCTTCTTCCCACTTACCTTCAATCGTGCGGCAGCGGTTGGTCACCGCGATATTGCCGTCATCCTTGAGCGTGTAACGGGCCTCGGACTGAGCGCACTTGCGCTGGAAGAACATCGGCAGGCGGGCGATCTCGTACCAGGTGCCCTGATACTGCTTGAGGTCGACGCTGTCGACAGTCTTGGGCTCGAGATTGTCAGCCGAGTGGGCAAAACCGATGGCCAAGAAGCTGGCCATGACACAAATTCCAAAACGTACCAGTACCTTGATCATGTGTTATTTCAGACCCTGGCCCGAGAACAGCACAACCTTGTCCGCTGCGTACTGCACGCTGATAAAGGTGTTCTGGTCGCCCCAGGTGCAGCTCGACATGCCCAGCGCACCGGAACATTCCGTCGGGCTGCCCAACAAGGACTCGACTTGAGCCTTGGGCATGCCAGCGGACAGTTTGGAATAGTTTTCCTGAGTGATCTTGCTGCAGGCAGCCAGCAGGACGCAGAACGAGATTAACGCGACAGAACGCAAGGACATGGATGTAGCTCCTGAACGGAAGGGGGTCGCGTCGCAGTGCAAGCCGGTGCAGTCTGGCGCTGGCGCAGTACCGCAAGCTTAGAAGAGAAAAAGGGAATCTGGTTCCCGGACGGCGCAAGGATTTATGCCGTGGATCAGATAGTTGGCCCGCAGAAGGGGCTGGGCGAAGGGCGGGCTGCTCGTTTTTCCGAGCATTGACTCACGCGCTGGTGATCGAGCATGGCCCGATCATCAGCGGTGCAGAAGACGTCTTACGCCTTGTGATACGCGGTGGCGCGCTCGACTTCTTCCTTGGAACCCAGGTACACCGCTACGCGCTGGTGCAGGCCTTCAGGCTGAATGTCGAGAATGCGCTGATGGCCGTCAGTGGACGCGCCGCCGGCCTGTTCGACCAGGAAGGACATCGGGTTGGCTTCGTACATCAGGCGCAGTTTGCCCGGCTTGGAAGGCTCGCGGCTGTCGCGCGGGTACATGAACAGGCCGCCACGGGTCAGGATACGGTGCACGTCGGCCACCATCGCCGCGACCCAGCGCATGTTGTAGTTCTTTTTCAACGGACCGTCTTCACCGGCCAGCAGCTCGCTCACGTAGCGCTGTACCGGGGCTTCCCAGTGGCGCTGGTTGGACATGTTGACCGCGAACTCCTGAGTGGACTCCGGGATGGTGATGTCTTCGTGAGTCAGCACGAAGCTGCCCATCTCGCGGTCCAGGGTGAAGCCTTTCACGCCATCGCCCAGGGTCAGGACCAGCATGGTTTGCGGGCCATAGATGGCGTAACCGGCGGCGACCTGTTCGGTGCCTGGCTGCAGGAAGGCCTTTTCATTCAGCGCTTCGTTCTGGCTCAGGTATTCGTTCGGGCAGCGCAGTACCGAGAAGATGGTGCCGACCGGTGCGTTGATGTCGATGTTCGACGAGCCGTCCAGCGGGTCGAAAACCAGCAGGTAGGCACCCTTCGGGTATTTGCCCGGGATCTGGTAGGCGTTGTCCATTTCTTCGGATGCCATACCGGCCAGGTGACCGCCCCACTCGTTGGCTTCGAGCAGAATCTCGTTGGAGATTACATCGAGTTTTTTCTGCACTTCGCCCTGCACGTTTTCGGTGCCCATGCTGCCCAGTACGCCGCCCAGCGCGCCTTTGGAGACGGCGTGACTGATTTCCTTACATGCGCGCGCCACAACTTCGATCAGGAAGCGCAGATCGGCAGGGGTGTTGTTGCTGCGAGTCTGCTCAATCAAGTAACGACTTAGTGTGACGCGGGACATGGATAGCTCCGAAAATAGGGGGTATGAAAACCCGCGCAGTTTAACGCGAGTGGCGACGTAATACTGCTATGAGACTGGCTTAAGACTGTTTCAGTTCAGATGTCAGGCGAACCGGGCCTGACAGGCCGCCTGTTTCAGCGTTTTGCAGCGCGCAGCGTGCTGAACGCCATCCAGCCAAGGAACACCACGCCAAGCAGCAGCACGGCCCAAAGCCCCAGGCGTTTGAAGTCAGTACTTTGTGGCACGGCGATCGGCGCAGCGGCCATGTTGGCCACAGCCGTTGTGGCTGGGCTTGCTGTGCCGAGAGTCGCGAGCTTTTCCGCACTCAGGTCAGGAATCAGCGTGGCCAGCGACAGGTTGGCAGCCTTGACGCTCGGGTTGCCGATTGCCAGGGTGAACGGCCCGTTACCGCGCGCCAGGAACACCACCTCCGTGGCAGGCACGGCGACACTCAACTGCGGCGCTTCACTGCCCAGTCCGCCGCCGCGATCATCCACCACCAGCTTGAGCTGCTGAACGATGCGTCCGGACAGTTGCAGCTGGTCCTGCAAAACGTCGCTGTTGTTCTGCGACAAGCGATACAGCAGGCCGCTGCTGATCGGCTGCCAGGGCTGTCCGCTATCGAGCCGGCCGTAGAGCGTCGCCGGTGCCAGGCTGTTGGGCTGGGTGATGTCGATCTTGACGCGGCCTATCGGCAAGCCGGTGGGCAGTTGCCAGACATACTCGTTGGGGCTTTCGACGCTGCCCTTGACCGGTGGCGACCAGGTCAGCGGCGTGGCCGGAGTGTCGCTGCTGGCACTCAGCAGGTGCGCAGAGATCAGCAGCGGCGCACTGTGCGGGGAACGCCACAGCAGGCGCAGATAGCGGGCGCTCTGGCCGGGCAGGCCGACTTCGCGCTGTTCGACCACTTCGTCGGCAAACGACAGCCGTGCAACCTGTCCCTCGCCCCAGTTGCGCCAGTGCTGCAGGTCGTCACTGGCTTCGATGCTGAAGTTCTGGAAGCCCTCCCGCTCGGTGCTCCAGTCGATGACCAGTTGTTCCAGCGGCGCCTTGATTGCGCTGGTGTCCAGCAACCAGCCGCGCAGCACTTCTTCGCCTGCTTCGATATCGCTTTGGGGCTGGACCTCGATCACGCTGCCGTTGCTGGAGCGTTCGATACGGATGACCGGTGCGGTGTCGCCTGCCTCCTGTGTGCTGTACAGGGCAAACCAGTTGACCTCGATCGGCGTCGGCTCCTGTTCGGGGGCGGGCTGGCGTGGCGTGATCGAGTAAGCCTGCGGCTGGCCCTCGGCATTGAACACGCGTACATCGCTCAGATCGGTCTGCCGGGCATTCAACTGGACGGCAAGCGGCAACTCGATGCGATACCACGGTCCTTCGCCGCTCAGGCTCAGCGGCGTCTGGCTGGCGAAGTCCGCCGGTTTGTCCTGGGCGAGGGCGGTTATCGCCGTGCACAAGGCCAGGCCAAGCACGGCGATCTTCATGGCAGGATGACTCAAGAACGGTTTCCTCATAGCGTGTCCGGCGCGGCAGTCGAGCCTGGGCCGGGTTCTTCGCCGACCTCTGTGACAGAGTGTTTCGGCGGTAAAGGTGCGAAATATCCCACCACCAATAGCAAAATGCCAACACCGATGAACGAGACGATGCGCTCCATGCCGACGCGATTGCTCAGCTCGACGAAGAACAGCTTGACCACCACGACCCCGATCAACGCTGCACCGCCCAGCCAAAGCTGGCGGTTGGAGCGCATGTGACCGCCGATCATCAAGGCCAGTGCCATCAGCGTCCAGACTATCGACAACCCGGCCTGGACGCGCATCGAGTCGAGCAGCGCCCCGGTGTTCCATGGCACATCAGCCCAATGATGCGCCGTGCGCATGACCATTGCCGTGACCAGCGCGAACAGCGAGGCGCCAGCCACCAGCAAGGCAGCGTCACCAAGGCGCATGACGTGTTTGCGCAGCCACAGGCAGACCCCGGCCAGTGACAACAGCAAACCGATTTCCAGCGGGTTGAGCAGCGGAATATACGGCAGTGGATCCGCCGCGCCGTCGCTGAAGGTATTCGCCAGCCAGAACCACGCCAGCATCAACACCGCCAGCGGTGCAGCGGCCCCGAGGTGATAGGCCTCGGGGCAGGCGTTTACCGGCCACGGCCATTGGCGCGTCGAGCTCATCGCCAGGAGGAACAGGCTCGGCACAATCGCCCAGCCCAGCCAGCGCCAGGCGTTGTAATGTTCGGACAGTTGCAGCAGGCCGAAGCGCAGTTCCAGTGCCAGCACGGCGATGATCAGCAGGCAGCCCACGGTGTGAGCGACGCGTCGGGCCAAGGTGGATTGCATGCCGGTCAAATGGCGCAGGGTCAGCAGATGCACGGCGAACACCGCCAGCCAGGCCAGCCAGCCCAGGTTGCCTGCCGGATTGTTTCGCAGGTCCACCGAGATCATCAGCAGCGCGGCGCTGATTGGGGTCAGTGCGCTGCACAGCGCGGCCAGATCCTCCCAGCGCAAGCGGATGGCGAGTGCGGCCCAGAGCGCCACGCTGAGCGCAAGGGCTAGCAAAAACGCTGCAGCCAGATAGGCCTCTGGCGCGTGCAGCATCACAGCGCTGGTCAGCGAGACCATCCACCAGAACGCGCCCCAGATGACCAGCAGTGTTCGAGCGGTGCGCTGATCGATGAGGGTCAGCGAATTGAGGCGGAACACGCACCAGGCACTGACCATGGCTGCGATGGCCAGGATCATCGGCGTCCAGTAATCATTGGCAAAGGCTTGCGGCGAGCTGTAGGTGTCGCCGCTGATCAGAATCGCGCTGGCGCCCAGTTGCAGCAGCAGGCCGAAAGCCTGTGCCAGCCTGCGCTGCTGACGCAAGCCCAGCCAGAAAATCGCCGCGCCTTCCACGGCCCACGCGCTGGTTGTCCACTGCGAACCCAGGCCCAGCGGGATCGCCAGCGTGGCAAACACCACGCCCAGCGCCAGGCAGGTTTCCATCAACAAAGCGGTTTGGCCTGGCGCACGTGCTGCCAGCCAGCGTGCCAGCGCCATGTAGATCAAGCCCAACGCAAGCGCGCTGAACGCAGCGCCGAACTCCAGATGCTCGACCAGCGCATATTGCAGGCCGAAGCCGACTATCGGCGTGCCCAGCAACAACGTGCCGTCGACGTAATCGCCCTGGCGCGCAGCCCAGCGCAGCATGGCGTCGCGAGTGTGGTCGGGCGGCGCGCTGTCCAGCTCCAACAGTTTGCGACGGGCAAACAGCAGGCCGATGGCCAGATACATCAGGAAGAACACCATCAGAAAGGGCTCGGTGCTCCAGAACAATGCCGGTGTGTAAGCCTGCAGGCCCCAGGCGAAGCCGATGCCGAACGTGCCGAAGAAGCCGATCAGGTTGAGAATGCGCCAGGCCTTGAACCAGGCGATGGCGATGATTCCCGCATTGAGCAGGGCAAAGTAACTGAACAGCGAGATGTGGCTGCCTTGCCCGGTCGAGGCCAGCAACGGTGCCGCAAAGCCGCCCAGCGCTCCGGCGCATGCCAAGGCTAGTGAATTCTGCGTCAGCGCCAGAATGGCTGAGAAGCTGGTGATTGCGACCAGCAGCGCGAAGCCCAGCGTCGGGTCCAGCAGGGTGTGCAGTTTCATCGCGGCGAAGACGGTCAGGTACAGCACCCCCACGCCTGCGCCTTGCAGCATCAAGGCGTAAGGACCGTTGCGCATCCGCAGCCACCAGCCCAGACCGAGCAGAGCCATGGCGCTCGCGGCCACTGCGGCGTAGCGCGCTTCAAGCGGCACGACCATGCCTTCGGTGGCATAGCGCAGCAAAAACGCCAGGCCGAGGAACAGCACCACGACACCCACGCGCAATACGGTATTACCGCCCAGCAGCCAGTCTTTTGCGGCGTTGATCGCGCTGTCCAGCGGATTGGCTTTTGCTGCTCTGGTTGGCTGGAGTATCTGTGGTGCGGGCTCGGCAGGCGTTGTTGCCTGGGTCGCCTCGTCCGGCAGGTCCCAGATCAGTTCGGGGCCGTCGGTGGGTGCTTCGACGATGACTGCATCGAGTGGAAGCGGTGCAGGGGCCTGCGCAGGCGGCACGCCGGGCGCGGACTGACGTTCGAGTGCGCTCAGGCGCTGCTGAAGGGCATCGAGGGATTCGCGGGTTGCGAGCAGTTGCTGCAGCTGGTCGGCGGATTGCCTGCCAAGCAGACGCACGCGAATGCCGGCCCAGAAAACCCAGCCCATGACTGCACCCATCAGCGTACCGGCCCACTCGTCATAACTGAGCGAGTAGCCCAATAGCGCACCGCCCACCACCAGACAAATCCAAAGCACGCGACGACATCCTTTTCGATGTGTGAAGGTTCATCAGGCGCAGTATATAGGGGCGGACGGACATCGCTTGTAATGTTTTGAGCCGGGGGCACCAGAGTCTCTGCAGGACTGAGACAGATCCTTGTGGCGCTTGTGGGAGTGAGCTTGCTCACGAAGGCGTCGTTTCGAGCGCCTTCTTTTCCGAGGCATTACTGGCCTCTTCGCGAGCAAGCGAAGCGTCGCCCGGCTCGCTCCCACTGGGGTTGTGAGTCTTTTCAGGCTCTGACGTCAGTCCAGCGCCTTCCAAATGTCTCCGGCGTACTCGCGGATGGTCCGGTCCGAGGAGAACCAGCCCATGCGTGCGGTGTTGAGGACCGCCGAGCGCCACCATTCCTTGGAGTCGTGCCAGCGCTCTTCGACCTTGGCCTGGGCCGCCCAGTACGAGTCGAAGTCAGCGCAGACCAGGAAGCGGTCATACGCCAGCAACTGCTCGATCAGCGCCACATAACGGTTCGGATCATCCGGCGAGAACACACCGCCACGGATCGCCTGCAGCACATCGTTCAAGCGTCCGGAGGCGGCCACATCGTCGTGCGCGCTGAATTCACCTGCACGCTTGCGGGCTTCGACCTGTTGCGAGGACATGCCGAAGATGAACATGTGCTCCAGCCCGACCTGCTCGCTCATCTCCACGTTGGCACCGTCCAGCGTACCGATGGTCAGTGCGCCGTTGAGGCCGAACTTCATATTGCTGGTGCCGGACGCCTCCAGGCCTGCGGTGGAAATCTGCTCGGACAGGTCGGCCGCCGGGATGATGCTCTCCGCCAGGCTGACGTTGTAGTTGGGCATGAACACCACTTTCAGCAGACCGCGTACGGTCGGATCGTTGTTCACGGTCCGCGCGATGTCGTTGGTCAGCTTGATGATCAGTTTGGCCGAGTGATAGCTGGCCGCCGCCTTGCCGGCGAAGATCTTCACCCGCGGCACCCAATCGGTACCCGGCTCGGCCCGAATGGCCTGATACAGGGCGACGGTGTGGAACAGGTTCAGCAGCTGGCGCTTGTACTCGTGGATCCGCTTGACCTGAACGTCGAACATCGCAGCAGGGTTGACGGCAATGCCCAGGCGTTCATGAATGATCGCCGCCAGCGCACGCTTGCTGTGCAGGCGTTGATCGGCCATCTGCTTGCGGAACGACGACTTCTCGGCGAACGGCTCGAGCTCCTTGAGGCGCGTCTCGGCGTTGTCCAGAACATCCTCGCCGAGCGACTCGACAAGCATCTCGGTCAGCTTCGGGTTGGCCTGGAACAGCCAGCGGCGGAAGGTAATGCCGTTGGTCTTGTTGTTGATCCGCTCCGGATAGATCTTGTGCAGCTCGGCGAACACGGTCTTGCGCATCAGTTGCGTGTGCAGCGCCGAAACGCCGTTGACGCTGTGCGAGCCGAGGAACGCCAGGTTGCCCATGCGTACCCGACGACCGTTGTCTTCTTCGATCAGCGATACGGCACGCAGCACATTGACGTCGTCGACGCCCTTGGCGCGCAGTGTGTCGATGTGCTGCGCGTTGATCAGGTAGATGATCTGCATGTGGCGCGGCAGCATCCGCTCCATCAGGCCGACCGACCAGGTTTCCAGTGCTTCAGGCAACAAGGTGTGGTTGGTGTAGCCGAGGGTGCCGACGGTGATTTTCCAGGCGGTGTCCCACGGGATGTTGTGGTTGTCGATCAACTGACGCATCAGCTCGGCCACGGCGATCGAGGGGTGCGTGTCGTTCATCTGAATCGCTGCGTGCTCGGACAGATCCGTCAGTGTGGCGTGCTGGTTCAGATGGCGGCGCAGCAAGTCCTGCAGCGACGCGGAAACGAAAAAGTATTCCTGACGCAGACGCAGTTCCTGACCGGCTTCGGTCGCATCGTTCGGGTAAAGCACGCGGGAAATGCTTTCGGCGCGCACCACTTCGGCCACCGCGCCGAAGTGATCGCCGGCGTTGAAGCGTTCCAGGTGCAGGTCTTCTACTGCACGGGCGCGCCACAAACGCAGGGTGTTGACGCTCTTGCCGCGCCAGCCCACCACCGGGGTGTCATAGGCGATGGCCCGAACGGTCTCGCCCGGACGCCATACCTGACGCGAATCGCCCGCTTCGGTCGGGACGGTGTCGACACTGCCGCCGAAGCCGATGGAGTACACCACCTCAGGGCGTTCGAATTCCCATGGATTACCGAAGTCCAGCCAGTTCTCGGTCTGCTCCTGCTGCCAGCCATCGACAATGCCCTGACGAAACAGGCCGTGCTCGTAACGAATGCCGTAACCATGACCCGCGATGCCCAGGGTCGACATGCTTTCCATGAAGCACGCCGCCAGACGACCGAGGCCGCCGTTACCCAGCGCCGCATCCGGTTCAAGCAGGCGGATACGCTCGATGTCCACACCCAGTTCGGTCAGCGCCTCGCGAGCGACTTCGAGCAGGCCCAGGTTACTCAGGCTGTCGTACAGCAGCCTGCCTATCAGGAATTCGAGAGACAGGTAGTAAACGCGTTTCTGAACCTTGCGATAGATCTGCCGCGTATGGTCCATCCAGTGTTCGACCATATGGTCGCGGGCGGCAAGGGCGACAGCTTCAAACCAGTCATGCTCAAACGCATGGTCGGGGTCCTTGCCCACCGAGTAGGTGAGTTTGGCGAGCACAGCGGCGCGAAAAGCAGCCACATCAGCGTCACGAACAAGTGGTTCCTGAGACATCGGTAAAACCTCAAGTAGTCTGACGAATGGAAAGCGGGATTCTTAGACTGTAGGCGTGTCGTCAATTATTTCCTGAAAAAAAGCGAAATAATTCATGGCATAGCTCTCGCTTCGACCCAGCGCGACGGCTCTGGTTCGCGCACCGGTGAAATTGGCAAAACGCTTGCATCGTTCGTTCCATCCTGATCAATGACGTGCAGCATGCTGATTCTTCGTTTCGGGTTTATGATGCCCCACGGCAGAATAATAGAAGCCTCTGAACTGGACTTATGGAGCACTTATGCAGACTTTGTACCCGCAGATCAAACCCTACGCCCGGCACGATCTGGCCGTGGAACAACCGCATGTGCTTTACGTCGATGAAAGTGGCTCGCCAGAGGGGTTGCCAGTGGTGTTCATCCACGGCGGCCCGGGTTCGGGATGCGACGCGCACAGTCGCTGCTATTTCGATCCCAACCTGTACCGCATCGTCACCTTCGACCAGCGCGGTTGCGGTCGTTCCACACCGCATGCGAGCCTTGAAAACAACACCACCTGGAAACTCGTAGAAGACCTTGAAGCGATTCGCGAGCACCTCGGCATCGACAAATGGGTGTTGTTCGGTGGCTCGTGGGGTTCGACCCTCGCTCTGGCCTATGCACAGACCCATCCCGACCGCGTGCACGCGATGATCCTGCGTGGCGTATTCCTTGCCCGGCAACAGGAAATCGACTGGTTCTATCAGGCGGGCGCCAGTCGTCTGTTCCCCGACTATTGGCAGGATTATGTCGCGCCGATCCCGCTGGACGAGCGTGACAATATTCTGGCCGCTTTCCACAAGCGACTCACCGGTCCGGATCAGATCGCCCAGATGCACGCCGCCAAGGCCTGGTCGACCTGGGAAGGGCGCTGCGCAACCTTGCGCCCCAATCCGCAAGTGGTCGATCGCTTCGCCGAGCCGCACCGTGCGCTGTCTATCGCGCGCATCGAATGCCACTACTTCATGAACAACGCCTTCCTCGAAGACAACCAGTTGATTCGCGACATGCCGAAGATCGCCCATCTGCCGGCAATCATTGTCCACGGTCGTTACGATGTCATCTGTCCGCTGGATAATGCATGGGAGCTGCACCAGAACTGGCCTGGCAGTGAGCTGCAGGTGATTCGCGAGGCCGGGCATTCGGCAGCCGAACCGGGTATCGCCGATGCGCTGGTGCGTGCCGCTGCAGAAGTTGCACGCAACCTGCTCGACCTGCCGCCCGAAGAAGCGTGACAGTCATCCGGTATTGGTTTTGAGTCTGGAAAGGCATCTATGAAAGGTTTGTTGCAGCGCGTGCAAAGTGCGCGCGTCGAGGTCGGTACCGAGGTCGTGGGTGCCATTGAACAGGGCATATTGGTGTTGGTGGGAATAGAGCCTCAAGACACCCGCGCCAGTGCCGATAAGTTGCTGCACAAGTTGCTCAATTATCGCGTATTCAGCGATGCCGAGGGCAAGATGAATCTGTCTTTGCGCGAGGTGGGTGGCGGCTTGTTGCTGGTTTCCCAGTTCACGCTGGCTGCGGACACCAAAAGCGGGTTGCGAGCGGGCTTCTCGAAAGCCGCTCCTCCGGCGCTGGGTGCCGAGTTGTTCGACTATCTGTTGAGCCAGGCCAGAATCGCGCATCCCACGGTAGCTGCGGGCCAGTTTGGTGCAGACATGCAGGTGCATCTGATAAATGATGGCCCCGTGACATTTTTGTTTGATACATAAGCTACGATTTCACTTTATCCCCCTGAATTCATCTGTCTTGCGGGAATAAATTTCTTTGTCATACCTGATGCGTTGTGGCGCGCGCTACTGGATAATCGCGCGCTACGGGGATCGACGCAGTTGGTCCATTTGGTATGACAAAAGCGGTTCTGACACCTGGTTGGGGAATCATTAAGCCCATTCGGAGTCGGAACAATGCTCGCCAACCCGGCATTGATAGCTGGCCGTTGGTTTTTTCATCTGTTTTTCGGCGAGGGTTGCTCGTGATTGTTAGTCCCTGTGATGCTCCAAAGACACCTGTCAAGCGGTTGCGTAGTGCACTTCTGGCAAGCTCGGCCCTTGTATGCCTGTTCAGTGCAGGTCAACTGTGGGCGTTCAACCTTGATGATGTAGCGGCTAAGGCCAAAGAAATGGCCGGGCAGAAGTTCGAGGCTCCGAGGAGCAATCTGCCGAACGAGCTGCGCGACATGAAGTTCGCCGATTATCAGAAGATCCGCTTCCGTGATGACAAGGCCGAATGGGCGGGTGAAAAGACTCCGTTCAAAGTGTCTTTCTACCACCAGGGCATGCACTTCGATACGCCGGTCAAGATCAACGAAGTGACCGCGACCAGCGTCGACGAGATCAAATACGACCCGAATCGTTTTGACTTCGGCGATCTGAAGATCGACCCGAAATCCACCGAGAAACTGGGTTATGCCGGTTTCCGTGTCCTGTATCCGATCAACAAGGATGACAAGCAGGACGAAATCATGACCATGCTGGGCGCGAGCTACTTCCGCGTGATCGGCAAGGGTCAGGTTTATGGCCTTTCCGCGCGCGGCATGGCGATCGACACTGCCTCGCCGTCCGGTGAAGAATTTCCGCGCTTCAAGGAATTCTGGATCGAGAAGCCAGGCCCGGATGACAACCATCTGGTGATCTTCGCACTGCTCGACTCGCCGCGTGCCACCGGTGCCTATCAGTTGACCCTGCGCCCGGGTACCAACACTCTGGTTGACGTGAAGTCGCGCATGTTCCTGCGTGACAAGGTCAACAAGCTGGGCGTTGCTCCTCTGACCAGTATGTTCCTGTTCGGCGCCAACCAGCCTTCGCGTGTGCCTAACTACCGTCGTGAACTGCACGATTCCAGCGGTCTGTCGATTCAGGCGGCCAACGGTGAGTGGCTGTGGCGTCCGCTGAACAACCCTAAACATCTGTCCATCAGCAGCTTCTCGGTCGAGAACCCGCGTGGTTTCGGTCTGCTGCAACGTGGCCGCGACTTCAGCCAGTACGAAGACCTGGATGACCGTTACGACAAGCGTCCAAGTGCCTGGATCGAGCCGAAGGGCGATTGGGGTAAAGGGACTGTCGAGCTGGTCGAAATCCCGACTGCCGACGAGACCAACGACAACATCGTGGCCTACTGGAAGCCTGAAACGCTGGCAGAACCTGGCCAGGAGATGGCGTTCGACTACCGTCTGCACTGGACCATGCAGGAAAACTCGATTCACTCGCCGGATCTGGGCTGGGTCAAGCAGACTCAACGCTCCATCGGTGACGTGCGTCAGTCCAACCTGATTCGTCAGCCGGACGGCAGCCTTGCCTTCCTGGTCGACTTCGTGGGCCCGGTGCTGGCCGCACTGCCGGAAGACAAGACCATTCGCAGCCAGGTGACCACTGACGACAACGTCGAACTGGTGGAAAACAACCTGCGCTACAACCCGGTCACCAAAGGCTACCGCCTGACCCTGCGGGTGAAGGTCAAGGACTCCAGCAAGCCGACCGAAATGCGCGCCTACCTGTTGCGTGAAATCCCTGCCGAACCGGGCAAGGAACCTGCGCTGCTCGTGGCTGACAAAGCCGAAGAGAAGAAGGCCGCCGCCAAGGAAGCTGCCAAGCCGGCAGTCGCCAAGGAGTCCGCCAACGACCAGGTAGAAATCGCCAAGGCCGACGCGCCGAAGCCGGAAGCTGCCAAGCCTGAGACCGCCAAGTCTGAAGCTGGCAAGGCTGACGCAGCAAAAGCTGACGCAGCCAAAGGCAAAGGCGAAGTCGCCAAGGCCGATGCAGGCAAAGCCGACGCATCCAAGGCTGACGTAGCCAAGGACAAGGACGGTAAGGAAATTCAGCAGCCTGAAACCGAGGCAGCACCCACCCATCCGGAACCGGCCAAGACGTTGCAAGTCATGACCGAGACCTGGAGCTATCAGTTGCCGAGCGATGAGTAATTCTCTACCGGTGCCAATGTCTCTGAACGAGTACCTGGCGCATTTACCGATGAGCGACGAGCAGCGGGCAGAACTTGCCGGCTGCACGACCTTCGCCGAATTGCATGAGCGACTTTCCGCGCAGCCGGTCAATGACCTTGCCGAGGCCGCTCAGGCTTCGGTGGGTCGCCGTCTGACGCTGACCACTGCAGATCAGCTGGAGGACGCCGAGATGCTCGGCGTCGACGCCAGTGGTCGCCTGTGCCTGAAGGCTACACCGCCGATTCGCCGGACCAAGGTCGTGCCAGAGCCATGGCGCACCAACATCCTGGTGCGCGGCTGGCGTCGTCTGACCGGCAAGGGCAATCCGCCCAAGCCCGAGCATGATGACCTGCCGCGGGATCTGCCGAAGGCGCGCTGGCGCACCGTCGGTTCAATCCGTCGCTACATCCTGCTGATCCTCATGCTGGGTCAGACGATCGTGGCTGGCTGGTACATGAAGGGCATCCTGCCGTATCAGGGCTGGTCGCTGGTTTCGCTCGACGAAATCACCCGTCAGACCTTTGTGCAGACTGCCATGCAGGTCATGCCTTATGCCTTGCAGACCAGTATTCTGTTGCTGTTCGGGATTCTGTTCTGCTGGGTGTCGGCCGGTTTCTGGACCGCGCTGATGGGCTTCCTGGAACTGCTCACCGGTCGCGACAAATACCGCATCTCGGGTGCCAGTGCCGGCAACGAGCCGATCGAAAAGGGCGCACGTACTGCGCTGGTCATGCCGATCTGCAACGAAGACGTGCCCCGGGTTTTCGCCGGTCTGCGCGCTACGTTCGAATCGGTAGCTGCCACGGGTGACCTGGATCGTTTCGATTTCTTCGTGCTCAGTGACACCAACGAAACCGACATCGCCGTTGCCGAGCAACAGGCGTGGCTGGACGTGTGCCGCGAGACCAAAGGCTTCGGCAAGATCTTCTATCGTCGCCGTCGCCGCCGCGTAAAACGCAAAAGCGGCAACCTCGACGACTTCTGCCGTCGCTGGGGCGGTGACTACCGCTACATGGTCGTGCTGGACGCCGACAGCGTCATGAGCGGTGAGTGTCTGACCAGTCTGGTTCGCCTGATGGAAGCCACGCCGGACGCCGGTATCATCCAGACCGCGCCACGTGCGTCGGGCATGGACACGCTTTATGCACGCATGCAGCAGTTCGCTACCCGGGTCTATGGTCCGCTGTTCACCGCCGGTCTGCACTTCTGGCAGTTGGGTGAATCCCACTATTGGGGTCACAACGCGATCATCCGCATGAAACCCTTCATCGAGCACTGCGCCCTGGCGCCGTTGCCCGGCAAAGGCGCGTTCGCCGGTGCGATCCTCTCCCACGACTTCGTCGAAGCTGCGCTGATGCGCCGTGCCGGCTGGGGCGTGTGGATTGCCTACGACCTGCCAGGTAGTTACGAAGAGTTGCCGCCTAACCTGCTGGACGAACTCAAGCGTGACCGTCGCTGGTGCCACGGCAACCTGATGAACTTCAGGCTGTTCCTGGTCAAGGGCATGCACCCGGTTCACCGTGCGGTGTTCCTGACCGGCGTGATGTCTTACCTGTCGGCGCCGTTGTGGTTCTTCTTCCTCGTGCTGTCCACGGCCTTGCTGGCAGTGAACACGCTGATGGAGCCGACCTACTTCCTTGAACCGCGTCAGCTGTATCCGCTGTGGCCACAATGGCACCCGGAAAAAGCCGTTGCGTTGTTCTCGACCACCATTGTCCTGCTGTTCCTGCCTAAACTGCTCAGCGTCATTCTGATCTGGGCCAAGGGCGCGAAAGGCTTCGGTGGCAAGTTCAAGGTCACCGTTTCGATGCTGCTGGAAATGCTCTTCTCGGTGCTGCTGGCTCCGGTGCGCATGCTGTTCCACACCCGTTTCGTACTGGCCGCTTTCCTGGGCTGGGCTGCGACCTGGAACTCGCCGCAACGCGACGATGACTCCACGCCGTGGATCGAGGCTGTGAAGCGCCACGGTCCGCAAACCCTGTTGGGCGCGTGCTGGGCCTTGCTGGTGTTCTGGTTGAACCCGAGCTTCCTGTGGTGGCTTGCACCGATCGTGGTCTCGTTGATGCTGTCGATTCCGGTGTCGGTGATTTCCAGCCGTACCAATCTGGGCGTCAAGGCGCGCGACGAGAAGTTCTTCCTGATTCCTGAAGAGTTCGAGCCGCCGCAAGAGCTGATCTCGACGGATCAGTACACCTACGAGAACCGGTGGCATGCGCTGAAGCAGGGCTTCATCCGCGCTGTGGTCGACCCGCGCCAGAACGCCCTGGCCTGCGCCCTGGCGACGTCGCGTCACCGTCAGGCTCAGCCGATTGAAGTGGTGCGTATGGAGCGTGTCGATCAGGCACTCAAGGTTGGTCCGGCAAAACTCGGCAATCAGGAACGCCTGATGCTGCTGAGCGACCCGGTCGCCCTTGGCCGCTTGCACGAGCGCGTCTGGAGCGAAGGTCACGAAGAGTGGCTGGCCGCGTGGAGAGCTTCCATCGAAGCCGATCCGCATGCGCCTTTGCTGCCTTTGCAACCTGTAGGTAAAGCATCGGAGCCGGTCCCGGTCTAAAACCGCCCGGCTACGAAAAGAGCCCCTGACGCTTAGTGCGTCGGGGGCTTTTTTATTGCGTCTAGTGGTAAAGACCCGCGCAAGCGAGGGGTAGGAGCGAACTTGTTCGCGAAGACGGTCGCATCAGGCGATGCATGTTCGGAAAGCTTGGCGGCCCCTTCGCGGACAAGTCCGCTCCTACGCCCGTTGGGCAGAATCAAAAACGGCCTTCTGCCCGAGGAGTAGGAGCGAACTTGTTCGCGAAGACGGTCGTTCTGGCGATGCATGTTCGGAAGGCTTGGCGACCCCTTCGCGGACAAGTCCGCTCCTACGCCCGTTGGGCAGAATCAAAAACGGCCTTCTGCCCGAGGGGTAGGAGCGAACTTGTTCGCGAAGACGGTCGTTCAGGCGATGCATGTTCGGAAGGCTTGGCGACCCCTTCGCGGACAAGTCCGCTCCTACGCCCGTTGGGCAGAATCAAAAACGGCCTCCTGCCCGAGGGGTAGGAGCGAACTTGTTCGCGAAGATGGTCGCTCAGGCGATGCATGTTCGGAAAGCTTGGCGGCCCCTTCGCTGACAAGTCCGCTCCTA
>NZ_JAHPJG010000034.1:0-52311 GCF_020515755.1 Pseudomonas sp. B20 | reverse complement strand
GAGCCGGATGGCTTTTGTAGGAGCGAACTTGTTCGCGAAGGCATTGTTTCGAACGACGAATCTTTTGCGACTGTACTGGCCCTTTCGCGAACAAGTTCGCTCAAAACTAGGCAGTTCGTGACGCTCTGCTTCACAAAGAGGACGCAGAGCGTCGCACGATAGCTGATACACAAACAAAAACGCCCCGATCATCTCGGGGCGTTTTTCGTTACCGGGTAGCCTTACGCGGCGATCGACGTCTTGAGCTTGTTCATCGCGCTTTTTTCCAGCTGACGAATACGCTCGGCGGAGACGTTGTACTTCTGCGCCAGGTCATGCAGCGTGGCTTTTTCTTCTGCCAGCCAGCGCTGATAGAGGATGTCGCGGCTGCGTTCGTCCAGCACGTCCAGCGCCTGATGCAGATTGGCGGTGGAGTTGTCGGTCCAGTCGGAGTCTTCCAGTTGACGCGCCGGGTCGTAGCGGTGGTCTTCCAGATAATTGGCTGGCGACTGAAAGGCGCTATCGTCATCCGCTTCGGCGGCCGGGTCGAACGCCATGTCGTGGCCCGTCAGACGGCTTTCCATCTCACGCACTTCACGCGGCTCGACGCCCAGGCTTTCTGCAACGCGATGCACTTCATCGTTGTTCAGCCAGGCCAGACGCTTCTTCTGGCTACGCAGGTTGAAGAACAGCTTGCGCTGCGCCTTGGTCGTGGCGACCTTGACGATGCGCCAGTTGCGCAGGATGAACTCGTGAATTTCGGCCTTGATCCAGTGCACGGCGAAAGACACCAGACGCACGCCCATTTCAGGGTTAAAACGCTTCACGGCCTTCATCAGACCGACGTTACCTTCCTGGATCAGGTCGGCCTGAGCCAGACCGTAACCCGAGTAACTGCGCGCGATGTGCACGACGAATCGCAGGTGGGCGAGGACCATTTGACGGGCCGCGTCCAGATCCTGCTCATAGTAGAGACTCTCAGCCAGTTCACGCTCCTGCTCGGGCGTCAGCAAGGGAATGCTGTTGACCGTGTGCACATAGGCCTCGAGGTTCGCACCCGGGACTAGAGCATAAGCAGGTTGCAAAGAAGTGGTCATACGAAAAAACCTCCAGCGCACAGGTAATGTGCAGTTCAGCATTAGCCAGATTGACCCGGAACCGCTAACCAAGTTCCTTGATTTTCAGAGGCCAGTCTGGTGAAACAATAATGTGGCTCTACCGGGGCGCCAGTTCACGAAGATGTCGGGCCACCGCAATCCAGGCACCGATATACCCTAACAGAACCGCTCCAAGCAAGAGGGAAAGACCATCACCCATCGGCACACCGGCCAGCGCAAAGTCACTTCCATAGAGACCTGCCAGTCCGACAACCGCGCCGTTCAGCCAGTTCAGGCCATAAGCCAGAACGCCCCAGGACAGTATGCCTGCCCCGAAGCCGTACAGCGCGCCCATATAGAGGAAGGGCCTGCGCACGTAGCTGTCGGTACCGCCCACCAGCTTGATGACTTCGATTTCGATGCGGCGGTTTTCAATGTGTAGACGAATTGTGTTACCAATTACTAACAGCAAAGCCGAGACCAGCAGAACCGTCAAGCCGAAAACGAAACGGTCACCCAGTTTGAGGATCGCGGCCAGCCTTTCAACCCAGACCAGGTCCAGTTGCGCCTGTTCTACTTTAGGCAATTCGGCCAGTCGCGTACGCAAGGCTTCCAGCGCAGGTTTGTCCACTTCGTCCGGCGTCACCAGCACCACGCCCGGAAGCGGGTTCTCCGGCAATTCCTTGAGCGCCTCGCCCAACCCGGACTGTTGCTTGAACTCACCCAACGCCTGTTCGCTGCTGATGTATTCGGCATCTGCCACACCGGGCATCGCCTTGATTTCATCGCGCAGGCGAGTGCCATCAGCAGTGCTGGCATCCAGGTTCAGGTAGATCGAAATCTGCGCCGCGCGCTGCCACGAACCACCCAGACGCTCGACATTGCTCAGCAGCAACGACAAGCCCATCGGCAGGCTCAAGGCAATCGCCATCACCAGACAGGTAAAGAAGCTGCCAATCGGTTGCTTGCCCAGACGGCGCAGGCTGTCCAGCAGACTGGAGCGATGGCTTTCCAGCCAGGCGGACAGCAGCGCACTGAAATCAGGGCCGTCGTCATCGTGGTCGTGGCGCTGCTTTTTCTGTTTCGGCGGCACCGGATCGGCGGCTTTGGGCGCGACGCGCTCTGAAACCTTGGGGCTGCGTGTGGCACTCATACTCCGGCCTCCCCGTCACCGATCAGACGACCGCGCTGCAGGGTCAGCATGCGATGGCGCATGCGGGCGATCAATGCCAGGTCGTGACTGGCAATCAGCACGCTGGTCCCCAGTCGGTTGATATCTTCAAACACACCCATGATCTCCGCCGCCAGGCGTGGGTCGAGGTTACCGGTCGGTTCATCGGCAAGCAGCAGGGCCGGACGGTGAACGATGGCGCGGGCAATGCCGACACGCTGTTGCTGACCGGTAGAGAGGTCACCCGGGTAAAGCTCGGCCTTGTCGGACAACGCCACCCGCTCAAGCGCCGAGTCGACCCGCTTGGCGATCTCGGGCTTGGACAGGCCGAGGATCTGCAAGGGCAACGCGATGTTGTTGAACACCGTGCGATCGAACAGCAACTGGTGATTCTGGAACACCACGCCGATCTGACGACGCAGAAACGGGATTTGTGCGTTGCTGATTTGCCCAAGGTCCTGACCGGCCAGCATCAGTTTGCCGGTGGTCGGACGCTCCATGGCCAGCAACAGGCGCAGCAGCGTGCTTTTGCCGGCACCGGAATGACCGGTGACGAACAAAAACTCGCCGCGACGTACTCGAAAGCTCAGTTCATGCAACCCGACATGTCCATTCGGGTAGCGCTTACCGACCTGCTCGAATCGAATCATGGACGCTCCCGCTCCGCAAACAGTGCCTGAACAAAGGGTTCGGCCTCGAAGGTACGCAGATCATCGATACCTTCACCGACGCCGATATAGCGAATCGGCAAGCCGAACTGCTTGGCCAGGGCGAAAATCACGCCGCCCTTGGCGGTGCCATCGAGCTTGGTCAGCGCCAGCCCGGTCAGCGTGACGGTCTGGTTGAATTGCTTGGCCTGATTGATAGCGTTCTGCCCGGTGCCCGCATCGAGGACCAGCAGGACTTCATGAGGAGCGTCTGCGTCCAGCTTGCCGATCACACGGCGAACCTTCTTCAACTCCTCCATCAGGTTGTCCTTGGTGTGCAGACGGCCAGCGGTGTCGGCAATCAGTACGTCGATGCCACGAGCCTTGGCGGCCTGCACGGCATCGAAGATGACAGAAGCCGAGTCGGCACCGGTGTGCTGGGCGATGACCGGTATGTGATTACGCTCACCCCAGACCTGCAATTGCTCGACGGCTGCAGCGCGGAACGTGTCGCCCGCCGCCAGCATGACCTTCTTGCCTTCCAGTTGCAGCTTCTTGGCCAGCTTGCCGATGGTCGTGGTCTTGCCCGCGCCATTGACGCCGACCACCAGAATCACGAACGGCTTGTGTTCGGACTTGATCACCAGCGGCTGCTCGACAGGCTTGAGCATCGCGGCCAGCTCGCCCTGCAACGAGGTGTACAGTGCCTGGGCGTCGGTCAACTGCTTGCGCGCGACCTTCTGGGTCAGGCTCTTGATGATCACCGAGGTGGCCTCAACGCCGACATCGGCGGTCAGCAGACGGGTTTCGATTTCTTCCAGCAGGTCGTCATCGATGGCCTTCTTGCCCAGAAACAGGCTGGCCATGCCTTCGCCAATACTGGCACTGGTCTTCGACAGGCCCTGCTTGAGACGTGCAAAGAAGCCGACCTTGCCGGTTTCCGGCTCAGGTGTCGGCGCAGGCACTGCAAGCTCTTGCGCAGCAGGCTGAACAGGTTGCGGCTGTGGCTCTGCAACAGGCTGAACCAGGACCGGCTCAGGCATCGCCAGCGGCACGATATCCGCCACCGGCTCCGCTACGGCAGGTTCAGGCTCCAGCGATTCGGGCGCAACAGGGGCATGGTTTTGTTCAGGGATGGCCGGCGTGACATGCGGCTCGCGCTCGTCACTCAAGGCCACCGGCTCTTCAGTCACCGGCAAGGTCAACCAGGGCTGAGGCGACGGCGCGCCGGGCTCCACATGCAGTTGCGATGCAGGCGCAGTTGCTTCGACAGTGACTTCGGGCACCGATTGCGAGGCAACATGAGGCTCAACCTGCGGCGTCGCGGCAACCTGATCGGCGATCGGGTCGGGTTGCGTCGGGGATGATTCTGCTGGCTTCGGCTCGGCTTGCTGCGGCTTCTTGCGCAGCCATCCGAACAGGCCTTTCTTCTCTCCAGCCTCGGCTGGGGTCTTCTTGTCGTCGTTGGAACCAAACATGGATGACGGCTATCTCAAGGTTGCGGGGCGCCAGAGGGCGACCCGGAAAAATTCTGACATGCAAAACAGACTGCGTTTAGGACTTCTTGTTCACTCAACGGCCGCTTGTGCAGCTACCTTTACCTGCGTTTCAGACAGGTTTCACTCGCAATCGGCCAGTGAAGGCTGTCTCTGAAGCAAACGGATCAGTATCCTAACACCCCCGCGCCCGCCGACGCTAAGTTCAAGCGGGCCGTCCTACAGGTTCAAACTACGAATGAATGCTTTAGCCCGCCGCGCCGCAGGCCTGCTGCTCAGCACAATTTGTCTGCCTTTGACAGCATTGGCTGCTGATCCGCAACCGACTCACGAATTCACCCTCGACAATGGCCTGAAGGTCGTTGTCCGCGAAGACCACCGCGCCCCGGTAGTTGTGTCGCAGATCTGGTACAAGGTCGGCTCCAGCTACGAAACGCCGGGCCAGACCGGTCTGTCCCACGCACTTGAACACATGATGTTCAAAGGCAGCAGCAAAACCGGACCGGGCGAGTCTTCGCTGATTCTCCGCGATCTGGGCGCTGAAGAGAATGCGTTCACCAGCGACGACTACACCGCCTATTACCAGGTGCTGGCGCGTGACCGTCTGAGCGTCGCGCTGGAACTGGAAGCCGATCGCATGGCAACCCTGAAATTGCCCGCCGACGAGTTCAGCCGCGAGATCGAGGTCATCAAGGAAGAGCGTCGCCTGCGTACCGATGACCAACCAATGGGCAAGGCGTTCGAGCGCTTCAAGGCGATGGCCTACCCTGCCAGCGGCTACCACACGCCGACCATCGGCTGGATGGCCGACCTGGAGCGCATGAAAGTCGAAGAACTGCGCCACTGGTACGAATCCTGGTATGCGCCGAACAACGCCACGCTGGTGGTGGTCGGTGATGTGCAGCCGGACGACGTCAAAGCCCTGGCAGAACGCTTCTTCGGATCGATCCCGCGCCGCGCTGTACCGCCTTCGAAAAAACCACTGGAGCTGGCCGAGCCGGGCGAGCGCAAGATCACCCTGCACGTCAAAACCCAGTTGCCTAGCCTGATTTACGGTTTCAACGTACCGAGTGTCGCGACCGCTGAAGATCCACGCTCGGCGAACGCCCTGCGTCTGATCGCAGCGCTGCTCGACGGTGGCTACAGCGCACGCATTTCCTCACGCCTGGAACGTGGCGAAGAGCTGGTTTCCGGCGCCTCGTCGCGTTACGACGCGTTCGCTCGCGGCGACAGCCTGTTCATGATCAGCGCCACACCTAACCTGCAGAAGAAGAAAACCCTGGCCGACGTGGAAGCCGGAATCTGGCGCCTGCTCGATGAGCTGAAAACCAAGGCACCGTCCGCCGAGGAGCTGGAGCGTGTCCGGGCTCAGGTAATTGCCAGCGTGGTCTACGAGCGCGACTCGATCACCAGCCAGGCAACCATGATCGGAGAACTGGAAACCGTCGGCCTGTCCTGGAAGTTGATGGACAATGAACTGGAGGCGCTGCAGAGCGTAACCCCGCAAGACATCCAGAAAGCTGCCAACACCTATTTCACCCGTGAGCGCCTCAGCGTTGCGCACGTTCTGCCTGAGGAGAAAGCCAAATGATCACGCGCAATGCTCCACGTCATGCGCTGCTTGGCCTGATCCTGGCCGGTTCGCTCGGTGCCTTTGTCGCACTGCCAGCCCTGGCCGACGACGCCCCTGCCGAGCAGGGCCAGGCCGCTCCCGCGCTGGGCAGCAACCTGCAGACCCTCAAGGAACTGGACGGCAAGGCTCCGGCCCGCCGCGCCCTGAATATCCAGACCTGGAATACCGCCGAGGGCGCCCGCGTGCTGTTCGTGGAATCCCGCGAATTGCCGATGTTCGACATGCGCCTGACGTTCGCCGCAGGCAGCAGCCAGGACCAGAAATCGCCCGGCATTGCCCTGCTGACCAACGCCATGCTCAACGAGGGCATCAAAGGCAAGGACGTCAACGCGATCGCCCAGGGCTTCGAAGGTCTGGGCGCCGACTTCAGCAACGGATCCTACCGCGACATGGCGGTGGCCTCACTGCGCAGCCTGAGTGCTGCGGACAAGCGCGATCCGGCCCTGAAGCTGTTCAGTGAAGTGGTGGGCAAGCCCACCTTCCCTGCCGATTCTCTGGCCCGCATCAAGAACCAGTTGATCGCCAGCTTCGAGACTCAGAAACAGAACCCCGGCGCTATCGCCAGCAAGGAACTGTTCAATCGTCTGTACGGCGATCACCCCTACGCTCACCCGAGCGAAGGCGACGCCAAGAGCGTCAACGCCATCACCCTGGCTCAGCTCAAGGCATTCCACGCCAAGGGCTATGCGGCGGGCAATGCGGTGATTGCTCTGGTCGGCGACCTGTCGCGAGACGAAGCGCAGGCCATCGCGGCACAGGTCTCGGCCTCGTTGCCCAAAGGTCCGGCGCTGGCAAAAGTCGCTGACCCGGTCGAGCCCAAGGCAGGCACCACACACATCGAATTTGCCTCCAACCAGACGCACCTGATGCTCGCGCAGCTGGGTGTCGACCGCAACGATCCGGACTACGCGGCGCTGACCGTGGGTAACTCGGTCTTGGGCGGTGGCGGCTTCGGCAGCCGGCTGATGACCGAAGTGCGGGAAAAACGCGGTCTGACCTACGGCGTGTCTTCCGGTTTCACTGCCATGCAGGTGGCGGGACCGTTCATGATCGGCCTGCAGACGCGTGCGGAAATGAGCGACAACACCCTCAAGCTGGTGCAGGACATCGTTCGCGACTTCCTCGCCAATGGTCCGACCCAGAAAGAAGTCGACGATGTGAAGCGCGAACTGACCGGCAGCTTCCCGCTGACCGCAGCCAGCAATTCAGCCATCGTGGGTCAGTTGGGCGCCATCGGCTTCTACAACCTGCCGTTGACCTACCTCGAGGACTACATGGCTGCCGCCCAGAACGTGACCGTCGAACAGGTGAAAGCGGCAATGAGCAAGCACCTGAGCGCCGACAAGATGGTCATCGTCACCGTGGGCCCGACCGTCGAGCAAAAACCATTGCCGGCGCCAACCGACAAACCCGTCCGCCAACCTGCAGGGGTCCCGGAACACTGATGGCCAATCCACGTCCGAAGGGCCACAACGGCCTGGGTCAGCTTCGTATCATCGGCGGAGAGTGGGGCAGCCGCCGCCTGACCTTCCCAGACGCCCCAGGCTTGCGCCCGACACCTGATCGCGTGCGCGAAACCCTGTTCAACTGGCTGGCCCCCTACATCGCCGGTGCCAGGGTGCTGGACGTTTTCACGGGCAGCGGCGCGCTGTATTTCGAAGCCTTGTCGCGTGGCGCCAGCATGGGCCTGGCCTTGGACAGCAACGCGGCAGCCATCGCCAGCCTGCGCCAGAACCTCAATGCACTGAACTGCACCAGCGGCCAGGTCTCCCAGACCGACGCCCTGCGCCATCTGGAAACCGCCACAGCGTCGCCCTTCGACGTTGTGTTCCTCGACCCGCCCTTCCATCAGGGCCTGCTGGCATCAGCCTGCAACCTGCTGGAAAGCCACGGCTGGCTGGCCGACACCGCCTGGATCTACACCGAAAGCGAAATACCGCCATCGACCACCGGCCTGCCGGGCAGCTGGCGATTGCACCGCGAGAAAAAGGCCGGGCAGGTGTATTACGCCTTGTGGCAGCGGGGCTAGCCCAAGTACCACTGAATGGAGCGTTTGGCGCGCTCCATTCCTGCCTCAATATCCCTCCCAGATAATGCGACCTACTTGAATCAAAGACCCATCCTACGTAGCACTCGTTGACCCGGAACTGCAAAAATAGTCCCATTTGCTCACGACATTTAGACGTTCGGCATGGCCCCTGCGTGCACGAAGGAAAGTTATGAGCAAAGAAAACAGGACAGCAAAATGGCGATTGCGGAGTGTGATGTGTCGCATCACAATCACAGTTTGATTGTCAGCTGGAGGCACAAAGGTCTCAGGATTTTTTTTGAAACCGGTTCTACAAGCGGAATCAGAGCGGATCACTCAAGACGTATCGCACATGCCCTGATGATTCTGAATCGAGCGAAAGAGCCAGCTAACGTCAATATACCCGGCTGGCGACTTCACCCCCTCAAGGGAGAACTGGAAGGGTTCTGGTCAATAACTGTAAACGCCAACTGGCGTATTATTTTTCGTTTCCTAGAAACAGATGTCGAACTGGTCGATTATCTGGATTACCACTGAGCGGAGGTCCCTGTGGAAATGCATAACCCCCCACATCCGGGCGAAATCCTGCTTGAAGAGGTGATTCCCGGTCTGCAGACCACTGTTTCGGAGTTCGCCAGCCATCTGGGTTTTGCCAGAGAGACCCTTTCGGAAATACTGCATGGCCTTGCGCCTGTAAGCCCTGACCTGGCAGTAAGGCTTGAACGGGCGGGCATCAGCAGCGCGCGTCTATGGCTGAGCATTCAGGCCGATCACGACCTTTGGCAGGCCGAGCATCGCGAGCAGCCGCCAATCGAGCCTTATGTCAGAGCAGGTCAAGGTTAGCAACGCGTCACGGGGACAAGCCACCACGCTACTTGAATTCCCCCCTTACATCCCGGACTGCTTAGTGGCAACGTATAGCCGGTCACCCCTGAACTGATCGTTGAGCAAGCACGTGCCCACACGCCCTACCTTTCTGTCCCATGCCAATCCATTCGTCCCGGCCGTCGGCATGGGCAATCCGCATTTGCAGACGCTTTGGGGGCCGCTGCTGCGCAAGCCGACGCTGCTGGCGCGGACGCGCGAGCGGTTGTGGTTGCAGGACGGGGACTTTCTGGACATGGACTGGCATGGTCCGGATGAGCCCGACAAACCCTTGGTGCTGGTATTGCACGGCCTGACCGGATCGTCCAACTCGCCCTATGTTGCCGGCCTGCAAAAGGCCATGGCAGCGCTGGGCTGGCCGAGTGTGGCATTGAACTGGCGCGGTTGCTCGGGAGAACCCAACCTGCTGTCGCGCAGTTATCATTCCGGGGCGAGCGAGGATCTGGCCGAGGTGATCGCCCATTTGCGTTCGCTGCGTCCATTGGCTCCGATTTATGCCGTGGGGTATTCGCTGGGCGGCAATGTGCTGCTCAAGTACCTCGGTGAGTCCGGCGCCAACAGTGATCTACGGGGCGCCGTGGCGGTGTCCGTGCCGTTTCGTCTGGACGAATGCGCCAACCGTATCGGCCAAGGCTTCTCGCGGGTTTATCAGCGCCATTTCATGCGCGAAATGCTGGCCTATATCCGTGACAAGCAGCATAGGTTCCAGCATGAAGGCATCAGCGAGGGGCTGGCCGAACTCGCCGCGCTGGGCTCACTGGAGAACATGCGCACCTTCTGGGACTTCGATGGCCGGGTGACTGCGCCGCTGCACGGTTTTACCGATGCCACGGATTATTACCGCAGAGCGTCCAGCCGCTACTACCTGGGCCAGATCCAGACGCCGACGCTGATCATCCAGTCCAGCGACGACCCGTTCGTGTTCCCTCATAGCCTGCCCGAGCCCAGCGAGCTATCGTCCTGCACCGAATTCGAACTGCACACCAAGGGCGGACATGTCGGCTTCGTCGAAGGCTCGCTTCGCACTCCGCGCTACTACCTAGAACGTCGCATCCCGCTGTGGCTATGCGCCACCCAGGATCGCGATGGCTCGCCCACGATTGGATAACGAATCAATCGGCGCCCGTGGCGATTGCACGCTCAGGATCGGTGATCCACTCACTCCACGAACCCGCATACAGCGTTGCCAGCGGATAGCCCGCCAGACACAGGGCGAACAGGTTGTGGCAGGCGGTGACACCTGAACCGCAATAGGACACCAAGCTCTCGGGCGGCCGGTCCTGCAGCTTTTCAGCGAAACGCTGCCTGAGCTGCCCGGGCGGCAAAAAGCGTCCATCCGCGCCAAGGTTGTCAGTGCAGGCCGCACACTGCGCACCGGGAATATGCCCGGCCACCGGATCCAGAGGTTCTACATCGCCTCGAAAGCGGGCTTCGGCGCGCGCGTCGATCAAGGTCATTTCCGGGCGTCCCAGACGACCCTGCAAGCGACTGCCGCTGAGCACCATGGACATGTCCGGTTCACCGATGAAATGACCGGGTTCACGATTCGGCGCATCGAGGCTCAACGGCAGCCCCGCCGCGTGCCAGGCCTTCAGCCCGCCATCGAGCAGGTAGACGCCTTCACGCTTGCCCATCCAGGCCAGCAACCACCAGGCCCGTGCGGCATACATTCCCGGACCATCGTCATACAGCACCACATCGCTGTCGGCGTTGATGCCCCATGCCTGAAAGCATTGCAGCAAAGCGGCGGGATCGGGCAGTGGATGACGTCCGGTCTTGCCCTTGATCACAGGCCCGCTGAGGTCGCGCTTCAGATCGGCAAAAGACGCGCCCTCGATACGCCCCTGGGCATAACTGCGTTGACCATAGTCGGAGTCTTCGAGCGCGTAGCGGCAATCGAGAATCACCAGGCCTGGAGCTTTCTGGCGTTCAGCCAGTTGCTCAGGGTTGATCAGTTGCGCAATGGACATGACACTCTCCCGTGGCAGAGAACCGACAAGCTGGCTGCTCGTCGGTCCCGGAATTCACATCAGAACCTCGGGCAACGATGCGTGAAACGTTTCACACAGTGCATCGAACGCTTCGCGAGCCTGAGGCGCGACAAAAACAGATTCGAGCATAAGTACCTGATAGACGCCACGTCGAATAGCCGACTGGTTGATCTCCGTGGAGTTTTCCCGGTTGGTGCACAGAAAACGCACCCACGACGTCAGGACGATCCAGGTGTTGAGACTGGTCCATTCGATCTGCGACTCATCCATCTTCAGGATGCCTGCCTTGATGAATCCCCGGTAGATGGTCATCGCCTGCATCAGGCAGCGGTACGAAAAACGCCGATAGCGCCGCGCCAGTTCCTCATCCGACGTCAGCAAGTGCTCAAGGTCTCGGTGCAGAAAACGGTAGCGCCACATGGCGTCGATGATCGCCAGGAAATAATCGCGCTTGTCCTCGATGGTCGGCGTACGGTCGGCTGGCAGAGTCAGGAAACTGCCGATCAGCACCTCGTACTCGGAGAACAGTTCGGCGATGATCGCCTGCTTGTTGGCGAAGTGGTAATAGAGATTGCCGGGCGAGATTTCCATGTGCGCAGCGATGTGATTGGTGGTCACACTACGCTCGCCCTGCTGATTGAACAGTTCCAGACTGGTTTGCACGATTCGTTCACGGGTTTTGGTACGCGGTGCCATGCTGGGCCAGACCACTCTATGCTGATCAGATGGTGGCAATCTTAGCGCAGGCTGATGCTGCAATGGTGGCAGAATCGTTGCGGTAAGAGTGTCAGGTCGACGCAGGCATATACACCTGGGGCACGACCTGGACGGATCGAAAATCCGGATGACGTGCCGCTCGTCAACAAGCGTCCGTCCTACAAACTTTTTCATCCGCCGACCAGTCGCTGTGACTGCGCCAAATAGCCCCAAAATCAGGGATTTCAGTAGAAACATGGCCGATAATCGGCGCAATACGACGTTTGATACCCGCTACGCAGCTTGGCCCATCGGGAAGGCTGCGATACCATCCGAGTCCCACAACGGACTCCGACCAGGACGACGCGATGAACCGAGTGTTGTACCCAGGCACCTTCGACCCGATTACCAAGGGCCATGGAGATTTGGTCGAGCGCGCCTCGCGTCTGTTCGACCAAGTGGTCATTGCGGTTGCCGCCAGCCCGAAGAAAAACCCGCTGTTCCCTCTGGAGCAACGCGTCGAGCTGGCCCGCGAAGTCACCAAGCACTTGCCCAATGTGGAAGTGGTCGGTTTTTCGACCCTGCTGGCGCATTTTGCCAAGGAACAGAATGCCAATGTCTTTCTGCGCGGACTTCGTGCCGTGTCGGATTTCGAATACGAGTTTCAGTTGGCCAACATGAATCGTCAGCTGGCACCGGACGTCGAAAGCCTGTTCCTCACGCCCTCCGAGCGCTACTCGTTCATTTCCTCGACGTTAGTGCGTGAAATCGCCGCGTTGGGCGGTGATATCACCAAATTCGTACATCCTGCAGTTGCCCAGGCGCTGACCGAGCGCTTCAAGCGCTAGACTCGCTGCATGTGAAGGTGCATCCCGAAGCCTAATGCGGCACAATTCGCCGCATTGGTTTTAATGTGCCCCGGCGTCGGCCGCGGCAGGAGCAATTCATGTCCCTTATCATCACTGACGATTGCATCAACTGCGACGTCTGCGAACCCGAGTGCCCAAACGAGGCGATTTCACAAGGTGAGGAGATCTACGTGATCAACCCGAACCTGTGCACCGAATGCGTCGGTCACTACGACGAGCCTCAATGCCAGCAGGTTTGCCCGGTCGACTGCATCCCTCTGGATGAGAATCACGTCGAGAGCAAAGAGCAGTTGATGGACAAGTACCGGATCATCACCAGCAAGGCCTGATAACGGCCTTTACTGCTGCTTGCCGTAGCCGTCGCCCGTGCAACCCAGACAACGCACGAAGGCTGCCTTGCCCGGATCCACCACCAGCGCCTTGCCTGTTGCCCCGAGGTTGCCGCCTGCCGCCGCAAAAGGCGCAGCGATCACGAACAGTCCCGTGCCGATAACGGTGGCCGCGATCAGCAAGGGTCGGGCAATCAGCAAATCACCGATCATGGCAAACGCCGGCGGGTTCTGGATGGTGTAGACCGGATCGCCGCTGCCTGTGGTGACATCGGCGGCAACCGCCGGCAGCGCCTGCAGGCCGATGAACAACGTCAGCGTGGCAGCGAGAATACGAAACGGGCTCATGGCTTGATCCTTCAGGCGTCGCAAATAATTAAGGTGCCATCACTATAAACAGGGCTGTGGGTTAAGCAAATGGCCCAGAGCCCCTGTCATGCGTATTTCAGCGCTGGCATTTCGGGCAATACACGCTGGCGCGCTGGCCGAGTTTGACCTCACGCAGCGTCGTGCCGCACACCTTGCATGGCTGACCGCCACGCCCATACGCAAACAATTCCTGCTGGAAATACCCGGGCTTGCCGTCACCGCCGATGAAGTCACGCAGGGTGGTGCCGCCACGCTCTATGGCGTAGGCCAGAATACGTTTGATCTCGATGGCCAGCTTCAGGTAACGCGCCCGGGACACACTCCCCGCTTCGCGGCGCGGGTCGATGCCGGCGGCGAACAGCGCTTCGGTCGCATAGATATTGCCCACCCCGACCACAACGGCGTTGTCCATGACGAACGGCTTGACCGCGATCGACTTGCCACGCGAACGCTCGTAAAGACGCTCGCCATCGAACAGATCGGTCAGCGGCTCCGGCCCCAGGCGGATCAACAGTTCGTGGTTGTGCGGATCAAGGCTCCAGAGCATCGCGCCGAAGCGACGCGGGTCGGTGTAACGCAAGGCCAGCCCGGACTCCAGTTCGATATCGACGTGCTCGTGCTTGAGCGCCGGAAGCCCGGCTTCGACCAGACGCAGATTGCCGGACATGCCCAGGTGGCTGATCAGGGTGCCCACCTCGGCCTGGATCAGCAGGTACTTGGCGCGTCGATCAACCTGCACGATACGCTGGCCGGACAGGCGAACGTCCAGATCTTCGGGAATGGGCCAGCGCAAGCGGCTGTCGCGCACGATCACGCGGCTGACACGCTGACCTTCAAGATGCGGCGCAATGCCGCGACGGGTGGTTTCGACTTCAGGTAATTCAGGCATGGACAACTCGGTCGTGCAGAAAGGACAGGCCGGGGCGACGCCGGATCAGCGCGCGCCCAGCTCGCGGATGCTTTCCCTCAGGTATTCAAAGTCATATTCGGACAGGCCCACGTAGTCCAGCACCAGCGCACCGATGCACTCCCACTCATGATCCTCGTGCTGATTGCCCAGTACCCGATAGGACTGGCAGATATGCTCGGCCATTTTCAGCGGGGCCAGGAGGTTCTTGAGCGTGGCATTACGACTGGTATCGTCCTGAAAAATCGCCAATGCGTTGTGATGATTGGCGATCGCGTCGGTAATGTGTGCAGGCAGACGCCAGGATTTGGCCGTGTAATAGCCGACGACCGAATGGTTGGTGTCGAAGGCGCTGTTTTCGGTATCGACGATACGGCAATCAGGGCCCGCGTTGGCGTAGGCCTCTTCCAGCACCGGCATGTAGTTGGGGAAACGCTTGAGCATCAACGGAATGCCGCAGTCGTGAAACAGGCCCAGGGCGTAGGACTCGTCCGCCGTCTGCGAGCCGATACGCTTGGCCAGGGTCAGACTGGTCATTGCGACATCCTGCGCCGTATCCCAGAAACGGTTGAGCGCAACGATGGTTTCATCGGTCATCTCGCCCCGGATCGACTGCGCGTTGATCAGGTTGATCACCGTCCGACTGCCCAGCAGATTCACCGCCTTGTCGATGGAGGCAATCTTGTTGGACAGGCCGTAGTGGGCGGAGTTGACGATCTTCAACAGCGCCCCGGACAACCCGGGATCCTGCGCGATCAATCGCGCGATCGCCCCCAGGTCCGGGTCGGGCATGTATTGCTCCATCTGCAGATCCACCATGATTTGCGGCTGCGGAGGGACACTGATGCCCTGCAACGCTTGCTGGATCTGTTCTGGGCTTAGCTCTTCGGACATAGGAATTTACTCACGGTGATGACTGGATTCTGACCCCTTGCGGAGAAACGGTCCATCATCCAAGACGAAGATATTCTCGGAACTTTGCCTGGTACGAAGCTTCGGACTTTGTGTTACGAGCGTGAACGGCGGCCTCAAAACGGCCGGCCAGGCGCTACCCCTGAAGCCCGACACTGGAGGATCCCATGTCTAAAGCATTGACTGGCAAACGCATAGCAATTCTTGTAACCGACGGTTTCGAACAGGTTGAACTGACCGGTCCGAAAGAAGCGTTGGAGCAAGCAGGCGCCACCGTGGAAATCCTTTCCGCTGAAGAGGGCAAGGTCAAAGGCTGGAATCACGACAAACCTGCCGATGACTTCAAGATCGACGGCACGTTCAAGGCTGCCAATGCCAGTGACTATCATGGCGTGGTACTGCCGGGCGGTGTGCAGAACTCCGACACCATCCGCATAGACAGCGACGCGCAAAAGATCGTCAAGGACATCGAGGCTGCGGGCAAGCCAGTGGCGGTTATCTGCCATGGCAGCTGGCTGTTGATCTCGGCCGGCCTGGTAAAAGGCAAAACCCTGACCAGCTTCAAGACGCTGAAAGATGACCTGGTCAACGCGGGCGCAAAATGGGTCGATCAGGAAGTCGTCACCGACGGCAAGCTGATCAGCAGCCGCCAGCCCGACGACATCCCCGCCTTCAACAGCAAACTGATCGAAGCACTGTCTGCCTGACAGATTCCGTCAGTTAATTGCAGTCATCCCGGCCCAGCGCCGGGATGACGCGCTATAATCCCGCTCTTTTTTCAGGAGCGACGTCATGTCCCTGCCTAGCTTGCGCCTCAAAGCCAACGCCGACCGCCGCCTGCGCGCCGGTCATCTGTGGGTCTACAGCAACGAGATCGATGTAGCCGCCACCCCACTGCATGGTTTTGCAGCCGGTGATCAGGCCATCCTCGAAGCTGCGGGCGGCAAGCCGCTGGGCATCGTCGCCATGAGCCCCAACAACCTGATCTGCGCACGCCTGCTGTCCCGCGACATCAAGCTGCCGCTCGACAAGTCTCTGCTTGTCCATCGCCTCAACGTTGCGCTGTCGCTGCGTGAGCGCCTGTTCGACAAGCCCTTCTATCGCCTGGTCTACGGAGATTCCGACCTGCTGCCGGGTCTGGTTGTCGATCGTTTCGGTGACATTCTGGTCGTTCAGCTGGCCTCGGCCACGATGGAAAACCACAAGGAAGACATCATCGCGGCGCTGGTTCAGGTCATCAAGCCAAGCGGCATCCTGTTCAAGAACGATTCGGCGGCTCGCGATGCGGAAGGCCTGAATCGTTACGTCGAAACCGTGTTCGGTCTGGTACCGGAATGGGTTGCGCTGGAAGAGAACGGCGTGAAGTTCGAAGCACCGGTCATGGCCGGGCAAAAAACCGGCTGGTTCTATGACCACCGCATGAACCGCGCGCGCATCGCCCCTTACGTCAAAGGCAAGCGTGTGCTCGACCTGTACAGCTATATCGGCGGCTGGGGCATTCAGGCAGCGGCTTTCGGTGCCAGCGATGTCACCTGCGTCGACGCGTCGTCCTTCGCCCTCGACGGCGTGGAGCGCAACGCAGCCCTGAACGGTTTTGCAGAAAAGATGACCTGCATCGAAGGCGATGTCTTCGAAGCGCTCAAGGAACTGAAAGCCGCAGAAGAACGTTTCGACGTAATCGTCGCCGACCCGCCTGCATTCATCAAACGCAAGAAAGACATGAAAAACGGTGAAGGCGCCTACCGCCGCCTGAACGAGCAAGCCATGCGCCTGCTCAGCAAGGACGGCATTCTGGTCAGCGCGTCGTGCTCGATGCACCTGCCGGAAGACGACCTGCAGAACATCCTCCTGACCAGCGCCCGCCATCTGGACCGCAACATCCAGCTGCTGGAACGCGGCGGCCAGGGCCCGGACCATCCGGTACACCCGGCCATTGCCGAAACGCGCTACATCAAGAGCATCACCTGCCGGCTGCTGCCCAACAGCTGATATCGAAGCGCCCGGCCTCGTCGCGCCTACAAGCGCTCGCTGTTCCTGACTATGACTATCGTGCCAATGCTCTGCGTTGGCACGCCGTTCCGGACGCTCTGCGTCCTCTTGCGACGCAGAGCGTCGCGAACTGCATTCCCACGCGGAGCGTGAGGAACGAGAAGTGTGTGAGGACTCACTGCACACTCCCGATCAAACCCTGCCCACCACCATTCGCACGCCCAGCAACAGCAGAAAGTGCAGCGGATAGATCGCATAGGCCCAGCGCCGCATCGGGATCACTGCGAACCCGGGCTTTGCCCGCAGCAGCGCGATGCCCAGTACAGGCGCCAACACACAGGCGACTATCGAACCGATGGAAATCGGATCGCCCCAGCTCGCACCGGCAAACATCTGCGACCACGCATTCCCCGCCAGACAAAAGACCGCCGGGAACACCGCATACCAAAGCCTTTTTTCCAGCACCAGCACAAAGACCAGCGTTAGCAGCACGCCGGCAAAGCCAAACATCAGGTATTTCTGGAAGATCGCCGTCAGCAGCAAGGCGACAAGGGCCATCACTCGGGTTGTCGGATTGCGCTGCTGCCAGCCCTGAGCAATCACCAGCCCCAGCAGCAGGGTCGGCATCACATTCAGCACGCCCGCGTCAGCCATGAACAGCCGATACGGGATCTCCGACAGCCCGGCAAACACCAGCAGCCAGCCCAGATAACGCCATTGCACGCGCGGGGCCACAATCGCTGCGCTGCGCCGGGAAAGATTCACGGCGATTGCCAGGCAGAACCAGGGAAAGGCAAAACGCCCCGGCACGTAAAGAAAATCGACTGACCAGCCCACATAGCGAAGGTGGTCAAGCACCATACTCAACATCGCCAGCCACTTGAGCAGGTCCAGCGCCTTGTTGCGTCCGGGCAGAAAAGGCGGGTTGGAAAGATCCATAGTGCTCCTGAACGGGGAATTGCGTCATGCAGCCAACACATGACCGAACCATATATTGTCGCTACAGTGCGCACCATAATCGCCCATAAGGAATCGGCCATGACAGACCAAAGCCAACAGTTCGCCAGCGACAACTATTCCGGTATCTGCCCTGAAGCCTGGGCAGCCATGGAACAGGCGAACAAGGGCCATCAACGCGCTTATGGTGACGATCAATGGACTGCACGCGCTTCGGATGATTTCCGCCGACTGTTCGAAACCGACTGCGAAGTATTCTTCGCCTTCAACGGCACGGCGGCCAACTCACTGGCGCTGTCATCGTTGTGCCAGAGTTACCACAGTGTTATCTGTTCGGAAACGGCTCACGTCGAAACCGATGAATGTGGTGCGCCGGAGTTTTTCTCCAACGGCTCCAAACTGCTGACAGCCCGCAGCGCAGGCGGCAAGCTGACCCCGGAATCGATTCGTGAAGTGGCGCTCAAGCGTCAGGACATTCACTACCCCAAGCCGCGCGTCGTGACCCTCACCCAGGCCACCGAGGTGGGCGGCGTTTATCAGCCGGAAGAACTCAAGGCAATCAGCGCGACCTGCAAGGAACTGGGCCTGCATCTGCACATGGACGGCGCGCGTTTCTCCAATGCCTGCGCCTTTCTGGAGGCTTCCCCGGCTGAACTGACCTGGAAGTCCGGCGTTGACGTGTTGTGCTTCGGCGGCACCAAAAACGGTATGGCAGTGGGCGAAGCCATTCTTTTTTTCGACCATGATCTGGCTGAAGACTTCGATTATCGCTGCAAGCAGGCCGGGCAATTGGCGTCGAAGATGCGCTTCCTGTCTGCACCGTGGGTCGGCCTGCTGGAAAACGACGCCTGGCTCAAACACGCCCGTCATGCCAACCGCTGCGCGCAACTGCTCGCCGAACTGGTCAAGGACATTCCTGGCGTGGAGCTGATGTTCCCGGTGCAGGCCAATGGCGTGTTCCTGCAACTGTCGGAGCCGGCCATTGCTGCGTTGACCGCGCGAGGCTGGCGTTTCTACACCTTCATCGGCAACGGCGGCGCACGTTTCATGTGCTCGTGGGACACCGAAGAAGAGCGCGTGCGTGAACTGGCCGCCGATATCAGGCTGGTGATGCAGGGCTGAAGCGTCTAAATCAAGCTTGCAGGTGCAGCCTGACGAGCGACGGGGTAATCTCCTTCTCTACGGCAAACGGCCCACAAGGCCGTCCGGACCTTACCGACCGCCCTCAAGAAGGAGCTTGTCTGCATGTTCGATTTCTCCGCCCGGCTCAAGCAGCATTTCGCTGCCCTGCAGAGTGAAGCGCAATTCTTTTCCGTACGTTACGTGCACCGCGCCGGCCAACGCCTGTGCGTGCGCAAGAATGTGGCCGAACCGCCGTCACTGATCAGCGACGAGGGCGCCATGCTGACCGTGCGCCTGAATGGCGTTGAAGCCTACGCCGCTACCAACGACATCTCCCTGAAGGGTTTGCAGGCTGCCTTGCAGCAGGCCGAAACGCTGGCCCGCCGTCTGGCACCGCATGCGCTGCTGGACCTGAGCGATCAAGCGGTCTCGAGCGCCAAGGCTGACTACCTGTCGCCAAACATGGATCGAGCCTTCCCGCCACTCAGCGACTGCATCGGCCTGCTGATGGCCGAGTCCAGCGCGGTCCCGGCAGACGAACGCCTGGTCAACTGGCAGGCCATACTGGACCTGGAAACCGTCGAGCAGATCTACCTCAACAGCGCGGGCGCGCAATTGCGTCAGGCGCAGCGCTTTGTGTTTCCCGGCATGAGCGTGACGGCCTATGACGGTCGCGACAGCCAGACGCGCACCCTCGGCGGGCATAACTTCGGCCAGCAGGGTGGCATCGAAGTGCTGAGCAGTTGTGGCCTGATCGGGTCTGCCGCCAACGTCGCCGACGAAGCGTTGCAGCTGATCCTCGCCCCCAACACGCCGTCAGGCCCACGCGACCTGCTGCTGATGCCCGATCAGATGGTCCTGCAGATTCACGAGTCCATCGGCCATCCCCTGGAGCTGGACCGGATTCTCGGTGACGAGCGCAATTACGCAGGCACCAGTTTCGTCAAAACGACTGACTTCGGCACCCTGCAATACGGTTCCAGCCTGCTGAACGTGACCTTCGACCCGGAGATTCCCGAGCAACTGGCCAGCTACGCGCATGATGACGATGGCACGTCAGCCAGCAAGCAGTTCCTGATTCGTGACGGCCTGCTGCAGCGCCCGCTCGGCGGTGCCCTGTCGCAATACCGCAGCGGCCTGGCAGGCGTCGCCAACAGCCGCGCCTCCAGCTGGAACCGTGCCCCCATCGACCGCATGGCCAACCTGAATATCGAACCGGGTGACCAGTCGCTGGACAGTCTGGTCGGTAACATCGAGCACGGCATCCTGATGTCGAGCAATCGCTCCTGGTCCATCGATGACGCACGCAACAAATTCCAGTTCGGCTGCGAATGGGGCCAGTTGATCGAAAACGGCGAGCTCAAGGGCGTGGTGAAGAACCCCAATTACCGGGCGATCTCCGCGCAATTCTGGAAAAACCTCAGCGCAGTGGGTGATGCCAGCACGTTCAAAGTGCTGGGCACGCCGAACTGCGGCAAGGGCGAACCCAACCAGGTGATCCGCGTAGGTCATGCCTCTCCGGCGTGTGTGTTTGCCAATGTCGATGTGTTTGGAGGAGATGCCTGATGTCGCACCAACAGCAGTTCGAGGCGCTGGTCGCCGTGCTCAAGGCTGCCATCAGCCCGAAGGAACACTTCACTCTGGCCTACGACGCCGAGGCGTCTGACTTCATCCGCTTCAACCACGGCCAGGTTCGACAGGCCGGGAGCGTCCAGCAGGTCATTGCGACGTTCAAACTGATTGATGACGGCCGGCATGCCAATCTGGAGCTGACCTTGTCCGGCGACGCCGAGACCGACCAGCAGCGCCTTGTCGACGCCCTGCAACAATTACGCGAAACACTGCCGTCGCTGGCCAGGGATCCCTATCTGTTGCCGAACACCAATGCCTGGCAAAGCAGCAACGTTCAAGACTTGCCACTGCCGGACAGCGCCCGGGTCGTCGAGCAGATCAGCGAACTGTCAGGCGATCTGGACCTGGTAGGTTTCTATGCGGCAGGCCCGCTTTACCGGGGCTTCGCCAGTTCCTGGGGCGCGCTTGGCTGGCACCAGGCCAACAGCTTCAATTTCGACTGGAGCCTGTTTCATGAAAACGGCCAGGCAGTGAAAGCCAACTACGCGGGTCACGACTGGAGCGACGAAGCCTTCGCGCAGCGTTTTCAGCAGGCCCGCGAACAGCTCGAATTTCTCGGCCGCCCGCTGCATGCGCTCACGCCCGGACAATACCGCGCTTACCTGGCGCCAGCGGCTCTGGACGAAGTCATCGGCATGCTCACCTGGGGCGGATTTTCCGCGCAGTCACTGGCCAGTAAACGCAGCCCGTTGCAAAGGCTGTATGACGGCGAGACGCCTTTCAGCCCATTGGTCAACTTCGACGAAAAAGTCAGCGGTTCGCTTTCACCAGCGTTTTCACGCGAAGGCTACCCGCGCAAGGACCTGAAACTGATCGTCGACGGGCAAGCCCGCGATCGACTGGTGGATTCGAGCAGCGCTGCCGAATACGACCTGCCTGCCAACGGTGCGGATTATGGCGAAGGCCCAAGCGCGTTGAGCATTGCCGGCGGTTCGCTGGAGCTGGATCAGATCCTCGCAAGGCTCGGCACCGGGCTTTACATCAGTAACCTCTGGTACCTGAACTTCTCCGACCGCGCCGCTGCGCGCCTCACCGGAATGACACGCTTCGCAACGTTCTGGGTCGAAGAGGGCAAGATCGTCGCGCCGGTGAGCACCATGCGCTTCGATGACAGCGCCTACAGCCTGCTGGGCAGCGCACTGGAGGACTTGACCAAAGAAAGGGAACTGATTCTCCAATCGAGCACCTACAGTCAGCGCCAGACCGGTTCAATCCAGTTGCCTGGCGCATTGATCAGCCGACTCACCCTCACGCTATAGCAGGAGCCTATGCAGAACTCAGCAGCGCCGATCATGGACGAAAAGACCCTGCGCTGGATGCCCTGGGTCATCGCCATCGCATTTTTCATGCAAAGCCTGGACGGCACGATTCTCAACACCGCCTTGCCGTCCATGGCCCGCTCACTGGCAGAAGACCCATTGCGCATGCAGTCGGTGGTCATCGCCTACATGCTGACCATTGCGCTGCTGATCCCGGCTTCGGGCTGGATCGCCGACCGGTTCGGGATCAAGCGCATCTTCTTCAGCGCCATCCTGCTGTTCAGCTTCGGATCATTGCTGTGCGCGCTGTCCTGGTCACTGAACGTGCTGGTGGCCGCCCGGGTGATTCAGGGGCTGGGGGGCGCGCTGATGCTGCCCATCGGACGCCTGATCGTATTGCGCGCCTATCCGCGATCGGAACTGGTGCGGATCATGGGTTTTATCACCGTGCCGGGCCTTTTGGGCCCATTGCTGGGCCCGACGCTTGGCGGCTGGATGGTCGAGTATCTGAGCTGGCACTGGATTTTCCTGATCAACATTCCGGTCGGCATCCTCGGTTGCTATGCCGTCAAACACTTCATCCCTGATCTTCCGGGAGGCGGTCGAACTCGGTTTGACGGCGTCGGCTTCATCCTGTTTGGCGCGGCGATGATACTGATCACCATTGCCCTGGAGGGCCTGGGCGAGCTGCACCTGCCGCACATGCGCGTGGTGCTGCTGCTGTTTGCCGGGATGGGCTGTCTGGCAGCGTATTGGCTGCGTGCCGGGCACATCGAATCGCCGTTGTTCGCACCTTCATTGTTCCGTACCCGAACGTTTGCGGTCGGCATCATGGGCAACCTGTTCGCCCGCCTGGGCAGCGGTGCCCTGCCGTTTCTGGTGCCGTTGCTGCTGCAGGTGGCGCTGGGGTATTCGCCGTCCCAGGCGGGTATGAGCATGTTGCCGCTGGCGGCCGCGGGCATGTTCGCCAAGACCGTTGCCCGCTGGCTGATCGAGCGGCTGGGCTATCGCATGATTCTGACCGGCAACACACTGCTGCTGGGCATCCTCCTGGCCAGCCTGGCGCTGGTGGATGTGCAAACCCCATACTGGGTGCTGCTGGTGCATCTGGGACTGCTCGGCGCCGTCAACTCCTTACAGTTTACGGCCATGAATACGGTCACGCTGATCGATCTGGACGATGCCAGTGCAGCGAGTGGCAACAGCCTGCTTTCGGTGGTGGCGCAGCTGTCGCTGAGTCTTGGCGTGGCAAGCGCAGCAGCCTTGCTGGGTGGTTTCAGCGAAGAAGTTGCCACCGGCGAGGTCAGCAGCATGTTGGGGGCATTCCAGCTGACCTTCCTGAGTGTCGGGGTGCTGGCGATGTTTGCAGCAGGTATTTTCCTGCAATTGCCAGCGAAGGAACCCAGGATAGCCAAAGCCTGATTGACAACGGCACGTGACTGGAGCAAATCTGCAAAGCGAATTCCCCTGGAAAACAGGGGTTTTGCCCGAAAATTCAACGAATATGAGTATCCGACCAGATACATTGAAGAACCTGAACAAGCGGCCGACACTTTTATAGCACTAAGCCACTGTGGTCTCTTGTAAGCACGGGCCGCATGATGCAACCTTGCCATACGCGAAAGTGGGTTTTATCCCCGTCGCGACTAGTATTTCGGAAGCGAGTTTGTTCATGAAAAGCCAAACCGATGCTGCCGGTAGATCCGCAGCCGAGGTAGTGACGCAATTGCCAGTGCCTTCGCGCCTGGGCATGCTGCGTTTCGAGCGGCTGAATGAAGCCAATTGGGCGCTATTGTTTCTCGATCCGAATTGCGAAAGGCAGCTCGGACTGGCAGCTGTTGACCTTTGCGCCTTGATTGGATCCCCTTATGCCAGCCTCATGGAGCCGGAAGCACGTTATCAACTGCACGATGACATCCAGCTGCAACTGGCCTCTTCCACGAATTACCTGATCCGCTACACCCTTCACAGCCCCAAGGGCCCCCTTGGCCTGCTGGAAATCGGCGAAGCCTACAAACAGCACAACCGCCATCTGTTACGTGGTTATTTCCTGATCGTCGAAGGCCTTGTCACGACTGGTGAACCCGTCACGGACTCCGATCTGGAAACCCGCAACCTGCGCCTGCAGATAGCGCTGGAACTCAACCAGCGCGCCCAGCGCGACCAGTTTGCCCACCTGGAGCGTGTGCGCGCCCAGCAGGATCTGATCCTGCGCCTGACCCGACATCGCTACACCACGGCCAATACCTTGCTCGAAGCGGCAGAGCTGATCACCAAAAGCGCCTGTGATATCTACGATGTCGACCATGTCAGTATCTGGAACCTCAACGACAAGCGCCTGGAGCCGATCACCGACTACAGCCGTGAAACCGGCGACTACCAGTCTCGCACGCCGGTGGATATCAGCCCCTACCCCACCTACCTGCAAGCGCTGAATACCAGCCGGGCGATCGACGCCAGCAATATCCAGACTGACCCGCGCACCTGCGAAATGGCCAAAAGCCTGAACCCGGGAGAAACCAGGGCGGTGCTCGATGCCAGTATTCGTATCGATGGGCAGGTGATCGGCGTGCTGTGTCTGGAAGAGTCCGGCTCGACGCGCGAATGGCAGTCCGACGAGATCGCCTTCGCCGGTGAGCTGGCCGACCAGTTTGCCCAGGTCATCAACAACCATAACCGACGCGCTGCGACCAACGCACTGCACCTGTTCCAGCGCGCGGTCGAACAAAGCGCCAACGCCTTTCTGCTGGTCAACTGCAACGGCGTGGTCGAATACGTAAACCCGAGTTTCACGGCGATCACCCAGTACAGCTCGGAGGAAGTCTCCGGGCACAAGCTGTCGGAATTGCCCGCGCTGGAAAACCTCAACCAGTTGCTGCTGGAAGCCAACTCCAGCCTGACCAACAGCAACAGCTGGCAGGGCGAGTTCAAAAGCCGGCGCAAGAACCTCGAACCCTACTGGGGCCAGCTGTCGATTTCCAAGGTGTATGGCGATAATCGTGAGCTGACGCACTATATCGGCATCTACGAAGACATCACCCAGAGCAAGCTGGCCCAGCAGCGCATCGAGCGTCTGGCGTACACCGACAACCTGACCAACCTGGGCAACCGTCCGGCCTTTATCCGCAATCTGGACGAACGCTTTGCCCGCGACACCGATACGCCGATGAGCCTGTTGCTGGTCGACATCGATAATTTCAAGCGCATCAACGACAGCCTCGGCCACCAGACCGGTGACAAACTGCTGATCAGTCTGGCGCGGCGCCTGCGCAACACCTTGAGCCCGTCCGATGTGCTGGCGCGCTTTGCCAGTAATGAATTTGCCGTGCTGATCGACAACACCGATCAGGAAGCCGGACAGGCCACCGCCACTCAGGTGCTGGCCACGCTGGACAAGCCGATGTTCGTCGACAATCAGCTGATCAGCGTCACTGGTTCGGTGGGTCTCGCGTGCGCGCCGCTGCATGGTCGTGATCCGCAGACCCTGATGAAAAACGCCGGTCTGGCCCTGCACAAGGCCAAAGCCAACGGCAAACATCAGGTTCAGGTGTTCACCGAAGCCTTGAATGCCGAGGCCAGCTACAAGCTGTTCGTGGAAAATAACCTGCGCCGCGCCCTGACCCAGAACGAGCTGGAGGTGTTCTATCAGCCCAAGCTGTGCCTGTTGACGGGTCGTCTGCTGGGCATGGAGGCGCTGTTGCGCTGGAATCATCCTGAAAAAGGCATGATCCGACCGGACCAGTTCATCAGCGTGGCCGAAGAGACCGGCCTGATTATCCCCATCGGTAAATGGGTCGCGCGTCAGTCCTGTCGCATGAGCAAGGACCTGACCGCCGCTGGGTTCGGCAACCTGCAAGTAGCCATCAATGTATCGCCCAAGCAGTTCTCCGACCCGGAACTGGTGTCGTCGATTGCCGCCATCCTCAAAGAAGAAGAGCTTGACCCTTCGCTGCTGGAACTGGAGCTGACCGAAGGCCTGCTGCTGGAAGCGACAGAAGATACCCGCCAGCAACTCGACTCGTTGAAGAAGCTCGGCCTGTCACTGGCCATGGACGACTTCGGCACCGGTTACTCGTCATTCAGTTACCTGAAGAAATTCCCCATCGATGTGATCAAGATCGATCGCAGTTTCATCCGCGATATTCCGGATGATGAAGACGACATGGAAATCACCTCTGCGGTCATCGCCATGGCCCACAACCTCAAGCTCAAAGTGGTCGCCGAAGGCATTGAAACCGCGGCACAGCTGGCCTTCCTGCGGCGCCATCGCTGCGATGTCGGCCAGGGCTATCTGTTCGACAGACCTATCCCCGGCGAAGAGTTGATCGAGAAACTGAAGCGTTACCCTCGTCGCCCATCCGCCTGACAACCTTCCCTGCACCCCGCTCTCTCGGGCACACTGTAAGTCTGTTATTACACGGCAGCACTTGTTCTGCGTGTAACGGGACCTATGTATGTGTATTGATCATCCGTCCTGCCACCCGCTGCCTGTCTGCACACGAGAGGATATGGTTCATGACTTTGCGCTCGGAAATTCTAGTGAATAAAAACGTACTGCCTACCGCCGAACAAGCACTGCCGGGTCGTGAAATACCTATGGCGCTTCCGGAAACTCACTTCGTCAACGGCAATCCGCTGTTGGGACCGTTTTCGAGCAATGTCGAATTCGCCATCTTCGGCATGGGTTGCTTCTGGGGCGCAGAACGTCGTCTGTGGCAACAGGACGGTGTGGTGAGCACTGTCGCCGGCTACGCAGGCGGATTTACCCCGAACCCGACCTACGAAGAAGTCTGCTCCGGGCTGACCGGCCACACCGAAGTGGTGCTGGTGGTCTACGAGCCGGCAAAAATCAGCTACGAGAATCTGCTGAAGGTGTTCTGGGAAGTGCACAACCCGACTCAAGGCATGCGTCAGGGCAATGACATCGGCACGCAGTATCGCTCGGTGATCTACTGCACCACTCCCGAGCAGCTCGACGCCGCCAAAGCCAGTGCCGAAACGTTCCAGGCGGAACTGAACAAGGCCGGTAAGGGCACCATCACCACCGAAATCGAGCAGGCCCCGACGGTTTACTTTGCCGAAGCCTACCACCAGCAATACCTGGCCAAGAACCCACAGGGCTACTGCGGGCTGGGCGGCACGGGTGTGTGCATGCCGGCTTGATTCGCGCCTGGCGGCCCGAAAACAGCGTTTTTCAGGCTTCTGCCCGCAGGGCGTAGGAGCGAACTTGTTCGCGAAGATAGTAGTTCAGGTGACGCATTTTCGCCGAATATACTGGCCCTTTCGCGAACAAGTTCGCTCCTGCGACCTACGGTCAGAATCAAAAGCGGGCTTATGTATAACGCTGAGCTCCGCGTGGGAATGCAGCTCTGGACGCTCTGCGTCCGCCCCTGACCGCGCAACACGGCCTGGATGCAGGCACACCTACTCGGCAATCAACCAGTCCATCTTCCAGCCGCCTTGGGTCTGGCCCAGTTTCTGGGCGAGGTATGGCATCAGTTCGCGCAGTTCTTCTTCCAGACCCCATGGCGGATTGGCGATAGCCAGGCCTGAACCGTTGAGGCTGGCCGGTGTGTCCAGCGGGTGGACGAACAATTCAACGCGCAACAGCTTGGGCGCGCCAGTTTCCGCCAGGTCCTGATAGAAGCGGCGCAGCAGGCGGGTATCCTTGATCGGGTACCAGATCGCCGCCACTGTCTGACGCATGCGCCCGATGGTTTCCTTGAGCGCAACCGCGCAACGCTTCATTTCATCGAGTTGCTCGAATGGCGGGTCGATGAGCATGACAGCACGCTTTTCCGCCACGGGCAGCAAGGCGCGCGGGACATGCCAGCCTTCCCCAAGATGCACCGCCACGCGGCGGTCGCCCTTCATGTTCTCCTTGAGCAGACGCCCGTCTTCGGGGTGCTTCTCGTTGAGCAGCACCCGCTCGCGCTCGCGGGTCAGGCGGCGAGCCAGTTCCGGCGAACCGGGGTAGTAGCGCAGCTCGCCATCCGGGTTCATGTCGTGCAGCACTTGCAGATAGTCGGACGCCAGCGCTGGCAGGTCCGTGGCGTTCCACAAACGGCCGATACCTTCCAGCCATTCTCCGGTGCGCGAGGCCTGATCGCCTTTGAGGTCGTACAGGCCGAGCCCGGCGTGGGTGTCGAGATAGGCGAACGGCTGCTCCTTGCGCGCCATGAGGGCGATCAGGCGAGTCAGGGTCAGGTGTTTGAAGACGTCGGCGTGGTTGCCGGCATGGTAGGCGTGACGGTAATTCATGGCAGCTCCTGGCAAGCTGCGCAGTTTAGCAAACCTGAGCAACGAACAAGAATTTGTAACGAATTTGCGGGACTCGTCTCTTTCACTTGAAGGAAATTTCCGAGAAACTCCCGGCCCCTTGTGCCTGCCTGTTTCGATCTCTACTCTGCGCCCGTCGCTGCATATTCAGCGGTGAGGATTAGTAGCCCTCGATGTGATTAGGCGCAATGCGCCACCTTGTGCAAGGCGCTTGTTTACGGCCTGCATCTTTATGGTGGCCGTGCGTGGGGCGTCTTCGGATGCACCGGTTCCTAATCACCGGGCTACTACCTGCGTGCGGCCGCCACCTTCGATTAGTAGCCGAAGTGACGACCTTCCAAAAATTGATTAGGAGTCTCACATGCTGAAAATCGTCCCCGATCCGCCCCTCTTCACCGCCAACCCCAACGTCAGCCATGAAGACGCCCTCATGCATGCCAGCGACCTGCTGCGCTGCGCTGCCACCAGCGCCTGTGAATTCAGCGACAGCATGACCGGCACCCAGCGCGACATGACGCTGTCGATCATGCACCTGGTGGAAATGGCCAAGGTCATGGTCGACAGAACCATAGACAACCTGCAAACCGAATGACTGCATGAACTGAAAACGACGCACTTGTAGCCAATCCTGCCACTCTCGACAGGCAGGGGTTGCCCGCAGACGGTTGTCCTTCCAGAATCGGAACAAGCCCGATCAAAGGAACAGACGTCATGATGCACGCGGATTTGATTGACCAGGAAGACCTGCTCGGCCAGCTCAGAGCTCTGGGCTTCGAAGCACCCGGCGGCGCAACCGCTGAACAAGCCTGCGCAAACGCCGTCTGCGGCCTCAACGCCGAACGCGCGACCGCCTTGCGACGCTTGGTAGAACAACTCCTCACCGGCAGCGCCACCCTCCTCCCCGCCGTGCGCCAGGCCATCGACCAGCAACTGCTGCCCGCGCTGGCGGCTTATAAGCAGAGTCAGAGTGGATCATGACGACAGACGCAGCGCTTACGCTTCGAGGAGGAATGAGGTTATGGAAGCATTGCGCCAAATGCACGGCAAGATATGGAGCGGCGGGCTAATGAGTTCAGAGCATTATTGTCTGCCTGCCGAAAGGTCGCGATGCACTTCCAGCGTAACAAATGCAAGGGGACTGAGCGCCCCCAGGTACAACCTACAGGTGAGTAATGACCTGCATTGCAACCAATGAGATAAGCGCTGCAATAGCTCCGGTTGCGAACGGCAAAAGACCAATGCGTGTAGCAAATGACTCCTTGGCGCTCATGCGTGCATCCAGATCAGCTATTTCATGACTGACGGATGAATCTGCTTTTGGATTCAAGGTATCCATAATGCGTCCTGTAAAAATAGGGTTCAGGCCTATCACACGTCCCGTGCGAACAATCTGAACCTTTCACCTTTAAAACTCAAGGGCCAAAGGGTAGGGGCTATGGCAATCAGCTTGGTGCCAATAACTTAAGGATTGCGCTACCCGCCGTTATGAGGCCCGCGCCAACCAGAAACGGATACCAGAACGCCTCCCGTTTCAATTTCCTGTCTTCAGAAAGGAGTTTTCGAGTTTCTGCAACAAGCTTACGGCATTCCAGTTGCAGCTTTTCAAGCTCCAGATTGTGACGATTATTTTGTAACATCACACGTCCTGTGGGGGTTATAGGCACTCAGCTCGAAGTGCCAAGAGATGATTACTGCCGGGAGACCTCCGTGTAAATCGTCTTTGTGATACAGAAATGCATCAGAGCCATTCAGCATGCGCGATACACCGCAATCCGCAGTTCCGTGACGCAGAGCGTCACGCAATGCATTCTCACGCTGGAGCGTGAGGAACGATAAGGCTTTAACTATCGTACCCATGCTCTGCGTGGGTATGCCGTTCGTGATGCTCTGCGTCACAGGGTTTCAGGCGTGCTCAATATTCAATCCGCACATCGCCCTTCGGCACGCTGCAGCAGGACAGGATGTACCCCTCTGCAACATCCTCGTCGGTAATGCCGCCGTTGTGCTCCATCTCGACTTCACCGCTCAGCTTCATGACCTTGCAGGTCCCGCAGATGCCCATGCCGCAGGCTTTGGGGATCATCAGGCCGAGTTTTGCGGCGGCGGCATGCACGGTTTCGCCCGGTCCCACGCGGATGCTCTTGCCAGTGTCGGTGAACTCCACCTGATGCAGGTCAGCAGCGTCGACATCCGGCGCGTCGGCAGCGATTTCGGCCTGCTCGACGGCGTCGGCGCGGGCCTCTGGCGGTGTCGCACCAAACGATTCTTCATGGTATTGCGCCATGTTGAAGCCGTTTTCCTGCAGCAGTCGCTTGACCGCAGTCATGTACGGCGTCGGCCCGCAGCAGAACACCTCGCGCTCCATGAAGTCGGGCGCCATCAGCTCGAGCATTTTCTGGTTCAGGTAGCCGCGATAACCGGCCCATGGCTCGCCCAGCCCGTGTTTTTCACAGACCAGGTGCAAACTGAAATTGTCGATCCGCGAGGCCATGTGCTCCAGCTCGCGGTGGTAGATGATGTCTTTCGGTGAACGCGCGCTGTGTACGAAAACCATGTCGACATTGGCGTTGGTGTCGTAGAACCAGCGCGCCATGGACATCACCGGCGTGATACCGACACCGCCGCTGAGGTAGAGAATCTTCGGGTTCGGGAAATCGATGGCGTTAAACAGCCCGACCGGCCCGTGTACCGCCAGCTCCTGCCCTTCAATCAGCGTGTCATGCAGGTAATTGGAAACCCTGCCGCCCGGCACGCGTTTGACGGTGATCGAAAAACTGTACGGCACCGATGGCGAACTGGAGATGGTGTAGGAGCGCATGATCGGCAGGCCGTCGATCTCCAGCTCCAGGGTCACGAACTGGCCCGGCTTGAAGAAGAACATGATCGGCTGGTCGGCCATGAAGCAGAACGTGCGCACGTCCCAGGTTTCCTGGATGACTTTGACGACACGTACCAGGTGACGCCCGTTGGCCCATGTCTGGGTCGTGACCGGGCTCAGGAAACTTTGGGACATACTCGATCTCCACGGCCGACTGTCGGCCTCTCATGCTGCGGATTCTGCGTAACGCCCGAGGCGGCCATTTATCTATCAACGACATTCACGTACTTACCGCGACCAGCCCCGTCCAACAAGGCCTGTCGCGTCGGGAACGGATGCGGCCATGTCGCCCATGGATAAGGTTCACAGCGCGCCCGGCTCCACACTCGCCACCAAGGGTCATAAGCATGATCGACTGATCTATCCTCATGCTTGAAACGCGATCACACCCGTATCAGCCACATTCGCAGGCCGCCCATGCCGCGGTCATGAGGGATTCAATCGATGGACGTCACCGCAACCTTGAGCCTGGGCGATCCGCTGGAACCTGCACGCAAGGCCACTGCCGAGATGCTGCAGAATCGCGAGCGCACGTACTCGCTGCCGCAGCCCTTCTACAGTGATGAGCGACTGTTTGAAATCGACATGCAGGAAATCTTTTACAAAGAGTGGCTGATTGCCGGGATGACGTGCGAAATCCCGACCAAGGGCAATTACCTGACGCTGCAGATCGGCAAGAACCCGATCCTGGTGGTGCGCGGCCCGGACGGCGTCGTTAACGCGTTCCACAACGTATGCCGCCATCGCGGCTCGCGCCTGTGCACGGCCGAAAAAGGCAAAGTCGCCAAGCTGGTTTGCCACTATCACCAGTGGACGTATGAGCTGGACGGTCGCCTGCTGTATGCCGGTACCGAGATGGGCGACGACTTCGACATGAAGCAGTTCGGCCTAAAGCCGGTCCACGTCAAGACCGCAGGCGGCTACATTTTCATCAGCCTGGCAGAGAACCCGCCTGCTATCGACGAGTTTCTGTCGACGCTGCGGCACTACATGGAACCCTATGACATGGAGAACACCAAGGTGGCGGTGCAAACCACCTTGATGGAAAAGGCCAACTGGAAGCTGGTGCTGGAAAACAACCGCGAGTGTTACCACTGCAGTGGCTCGCACCCGGAATTGCTCAAGACCCTGCTGGAATGGGACGACGTCACCGATCCCCGTGCCGATCAGACCTTCAAGGATCATGTGGCCGCGTCTGCAGCCGCCTGGGATGCAGAGAAAATTCCGTACGCCCACGCCAGTTTCGGCCTACGTAACCGTATCGTGCGCATGCCGCTGCTCAAAGGCACAGTGTCGATGACCATGGACGGCAAGGTCGGCTGCAAGAAACTGATGGGCCGCATCCAGAACCCTGACTTGGGCTCCATGCGCATTCTGCATTTGCCGCATTCCTGGAACCACTGCATGGGCGATCACATCATCGTCTTCACGGTGTGGCCGATCAGCGCACAGGAAACCATGGTCTCCACCAAATGGATTGTCCACAAGGATGCGGTCGAAGGCGTGGATTACGACGTCGAGCGTATGCGCCAGGTCTGGGACGCCACCAATGATCAGGACCGTCGTCTGGCCGAGGAAAACCAGCGCGGCATCAACTCCAGCGCCTATCAACCCGGCCCTTACTCGAAAACCTATGAGTTCGGTGTGGTCAACTTCGTCGACTGGTACAGCTCGCGCATGCTCGAAAACCTCGGCGCAGAGCCTGCACCGTATTTGAAAGGCGTAGCGGTCAATCACGAGTAGCGTCTACCCCGCCAACGCGATCCTCAAGGGCTGACTCACTTCATTCTGGAAGCGAGTCAGCCCGAGCCACGCCGACACAAAAGCCCTCCCGCCGATACCGTCATTTCTGACAGTTACGTGAAAAAAACTTTCGTGATCAACTCTCGTTGAAGTCAATCCAACGGACGGAGACACGAATCATGCTCAACCCAAAAATCATCAATCAATATAAAAACAAAAAGGTCGACGCCGCATCGACCATGACGGATATATCAGGGAAAAATATCCTCATGGGTTTCTGGCATAACTGGCGCTCGGAACCCGGCCAGGGCTACCAGCAGGGAATGTTTGCCGAAATGCCGCTGACAGGCATACATGAAGCGTACAACGTCATCGCAGTGGCCTTCATGAAAGGCGCCGGCATACCAACCTTCAAGCCTTATGACATGAGTGATGAACAGTTCCGTGCGCAGGTGGCAGAACTCAATGCCCAGGGCCGTGCGGTGCTGATCTCGCTGGGCGGGGCCGATGCGCATATTGAGCTGCATGCCGGTCAGGAAGAAGCGCTGGCGTACGAGATTATTCGGCTGGTCGAAGTCTATGGCTTTGACGGCCTGGACATTGATCTCGAACAGGCTGCCATCACTTTTGCCGATAACCGCACCGTGTTACCCGCCGCACTGAGAATGGTCCGCGAACATTACGAGACCGAAGGCCAGCACTTCATTATCAGCATGGCCCCGGAATTTCCCTACCTGCGATCGGCTACCCGCGATACACCGCTATTGAAGGAAATCACCACCCAGTTTCCGTTTCTGAAAGAATTCGTCGCCTTTCTGACGTCCTTCAAAAGTGGCGGCGCGTACCTCGCGTATATCGAAGCGCTTGAGGACCTCTATGACTTTATCGCGCCTCAATACTATAACCAGGGTGCCGACGGTATATGGGTCGATGAGGCCAATCTGTGGGTGGCGCAAAACGATGATGCCCACAAGAAGGAATTTCTCTACTACCTGACCGACAGCCTGATCCACGGCACGCGTGGCTTTACCAAAATCCCGGCGAACAGGCTTGCGATCGGCTTGCCCACCAATAATGACGCCGCCGCAACAGGTTATGTGATCAATCCGGCCGACGTGACATACGCCCTGGACAGACTGCGGGACGAAGGCAACCCGATTCGCGGCCTGATGACCTGGTCGGTCAACTGGGATAACGGCATTAGTAAAGGCAGTGACGGCGATAACCGGGATGACGGTGTCAGCAAAGGTCGCGCCTATGACTGGGAGTTTGCCAAACGCTACGGTTATCTCACCGGCGGCGAAACGCCCATACCGGACAAGCCTTCAGTGCCCACTGACCTCAGGTCAACCGGACAAACCCCGGATTCGGTGAAGCTCGTCTGGTCGCTGTCGGTAGGCCAGAACCCGGTACTGCGCTATGAGCTGCGCCGCGACAACAGCGTATCGCTATTTGCGGACAGTCCTTCGTATGAAGACACTGGCCTTCAGCCCGGTACCACTTACAGTTATCAGGTACGTGCCATCGATGTCATGAACAACACCTCGGCATTCTCTCCAGCGATCAGCGTGAGTACCCAGGCAGGAAACGGCGGCGGGGCGAAACCGACACCACCGTTCTTGAGCCGGACAGGCGTCACCGATACAAGTGTGTCGCTGGAATGGACACAGTCCAGCAGCGAAGCTGGACTCCTCGAGTATCAAATTGCACGGGATCGCTGGCCTTTTATGAAGGTCCCTGCTGACCAACCGCGCGTCTATACCGATGAGAACCTCATAGCGGACAGAACGTATACCTACTTCGTTGTTGCAAAAGATATACAGGGTCAGTGGTCGGAGATCAGCAACGAGGTGGAAGTCACAACCCATTCGGAACCCTATAGACCTTCATTGCCTGTCGACTTCAGGTCAACCGGGCGGACCACCACGTCGATAACGCTGGACTGGAGTGTTTCGACGGATGCCAGCGGTCCATTCAAGTATGAGCTCTTCCGGGATAAGCTCTCGTTGGGTAGCGACGCAACCCCTCCCTTCACCGACGGGGGTCTTTCGCACAGCAACCTTTATGGTTATCAGATCATAGCCACTGACAGCCAAGGGATCAGTTCCGAACTGTCTGAAGAAATCCTCGAAACGACAAAAACCGAGGCATCACCTGATCGACCTACGCCACCCGGCAACTTGCGTCAGACAGGCGCAACGACTACCAGTGTTTCGTTGGCCTGGGACAAGTCTGACAGTGTTCCAGGCATCAAATTTTACTCTGTATATAGAATTGGCGCGGCCAGGGTGCCTGTCGGACCAGAAATACTCGCGTGCACCCTTGAAGGTTTGACCCCTGGCACGGTGTATCAGTTTATCGTCGGCGCGTACGACACTGAGGACGCACTATCCGGCCCAAGCAACGTTGTGCAGGCCTCGACCAGCGCCGCATTGCCTGAATGGAAAACAGATACCGACTACGTGAAGGGGGATAAGGTGATGCATGCTGGTGCCTCTTACATCTGCCTCAATCCTCACACGTCACAAATAGACTGGTACCCAGGCGGTGCGCCGACACTATGGGCGCCCTGGACGGAGCAAGCAGCTGGCAGAGGTTTCCGCGACTGGCCGAAAGAATGGCAGTGACCGCACGCGTACCTGCCCTGGCTCATAAACAGACGGTGACGATGTAATCACTGAACGACTTATCCACAGCGCCCAAAAAGCGTTTATGGGTAAGTCGTTTTTTTATCGGTCCGGAAATAGCCCGTACAACAACGGCTTACCGTGGAACACCTCAGCCACACAGTCTGTATGTTTTTTAACCAAATCTCTGTAGCACTTGGTTTCATTGGGCTACAGACGAGCACGAACACCTTATCCACAGAAGCGCCAACAGACTTTGGGTACAACTTTGCCCAGATCCCCCATGCCCTGTGGACAATGTCTGAAATGGCTGAAAAAACCTCCCTTTCCAGAAGATTTCACGAGCAACACACCGCCCTGATCATTTTTTGAACAGCAGCTCAAGACCCTCTGAATATAAGGCCTGCAGGCAACCACGAACAAGTTGTCCACAGTCACACCAACAGAGATTGTGGGCAAAATGAGTGACTGACAGATAGCGCCTGAATGCTTATCCACAAAAAGCTCAATGGAAATAACCACTTAGATTGATCAATTTTTGATCGCTACGTCACAAGCCACGTGCCACAAGAGCTTCAGCGGTTAACGAACACTTTATCCACAGGCACACGCACAGGGATTGTGTGTAAGTCCGTCCCGGCGAGCTGCCACGTCAACCTATCAGGTTTGCGAGTACCTCGACGCGCGCCATGCGCATAGGCTTTTTTCAGCGCTCTTCGATTAATAAAGACGCGATTCCGAGCCACTGTGAATGGACGCACCAGTGTCATGAAAAAATATCAAAGGACTGTATTGTCAGTTGCGTTCATCACAGGCCTGCTATTGGCCTGGCTCGTCAGTGCTGCGCCAGACGCCCCCTCTTCCATAGCACCACCCGCGGTGTCAGCTGCGCAGGTGCCGGGCGTCCGCGAGGAAGTGAATGCGGGCACGTTCGAACAACCACGACTAGCCGGAGAACCCGCTTTCGAGGGAGCCGTGTTCTCCGCCCACACGGGCCAGTCCGTCGCGTTCTACATCGCAGCCTTCGACAGCCAGCCTGATCAGCTCGATCCAGCCCTGCCCGACACACCACATTCGACGCAATTCTGGACCTATGCAGGCCAGCATTCAGGTCTGGGCCCTGACCTAAAGCCGTTCGACGAGCCGACCCGCGAGGGCGCGCTGCACCTGGCGATGATCGAAGGCAAAAGCGCCTTGCTGAGCTCGAAAATCAGCGGAGTGCCCGGTCCGCAGACGCCCTATCCGACGACAGCGCAGAGCAACGATTTCTGGGACTTCATCGGATTCTTCGATAAACCCGGCACGCCTCAAGCGATGAAGACCGATCAGGATCTGGTCTGGCCAGGCGTCTTCGTCTATTTCGAACAGAGCAAAACCGTTTATCTTGCGCAGCACACCGGACGCCCAGGCGTCGATGGATGGCCTGCACCCGGCACAGAGCAAGGCGCAGGGTACTGGAAGCTGGCGGGGACTGTGTCAGACATTCCGGCCGCCCTCCCCAAGCCCTGGACCGACATGAGCGTGTCGAAGGGCTCTTATTATCGTAGCCCGCTGAGCCCGCTACGCAGTCACTACTACGCCTCCACATTTATCGGGTTTGCGCCCCTTCTGAATGCAGAATTCCCAGGCGGCCCGCAGAGCAATCAGTACTGGGATTATCGTGGTGTACACGAAGGCTCGTACACAGACCAGAAGGCCTTCGGAGAAAACACGGCACTCGAAAAACTGCATCGAGCCAAAATGCAGGGCAAATGGGTGTCGTTCGCGACACACTTTTCAGGGGCGGTTGAACAGCCTTACCCGACGTCGCCCACCAATACCACTTATTGGGGCGTGCGCAGCATCACCCAGAATGCCGGAACCTGGTGGGACCCCAGGACTGATCTGGACACCGAAACGTGGGTTGGCGCTATCCATTCAGCCCCGCAGGGCCAGGGAAAAGCGCTGTACCGTGCGCTGAAACCCTGGACCGCGCCGCCAACCGGCTGGGATTACAGCCAGACCGACGAGTTTCAGTTATTGGGGGTCTCGCTCCATGCAGGAACAGTAGCCGACCCCAAGACCCAACAAGAATTTACCTGGCCCGGCGCAGTGCATGAAACGCTGATTGACCACAACCCGGTCTATTTCGTCTCGCTGGCAGAAGGATTGCCCTCCGAGCATGACTGGCCGCTGCCAGCCACACCAGAAAGCAACGAGCACTGGTCATATATTCCGGTGATACAACCGCTGGGCACTTTCGAAGCCCCCAGGCACTTCGATGACTACAGCCAGGCAGGTTCGGTCTACGTCGATGGCACTGTTCCGGGCAAGCGCATGTTCTTTGTTTCCAATTACGAGGGCTATCCCGCCAACGATCTCGACAGCTTCTCGACGGTGGGTATCGTCGATCCTTATTGGGTCTACGCAGGCCGGCATGCAGGCACATGGAGTGACTTCAAGCCTTTCGATGACATCACCCGGATCGGCGCACTGCATGAAGCCTCGATCAAGGGTCAGCGTGCAGTGCTGCGCTCACTGTTCGACGGCACGCCCTCTGCAGCGACGCCTTACCCAGGTGATCTTGCCAGTAACACCCACTGGGAGTTCGTCACGGTGTTCAAACATGCCGGTACGGCAGACGACCTGAAAGGCCGTGATGAGGCCACATGGCCGGGCGCACTGCACCTGGATGAGAATCAACACTTGATTTTTGCAGCCCGGCAGCAGGCTCAACCGGTCGCAGGCGGGTGGATTTATCCGGTGGGCGAAACAAGCGATGATCAATGGAGCTACGTGTCCTCACTCAACGGCGGCAGCGCCGACACGCCACGCGAACGTAACGACATCAACACCCCCGGCGCAATCTTTGCCGACCAGCTTGGCCTGACCCGTCAAAAACTCTTTCGCACCAGGTTTTCCGGATTTGCCCAGGATGTAGGGGCGGTATATCCCTCAGGTGAAGAATCCAACGACTTCTATGAGTACGCCGGAGAACACGCAGGCACTTTCTCGGACCCCAAACCCTTCACCGATCCTACCTGGCCGGATGCGGTACACGTGGCCAACATCAATGGCCAACGAGCGCTTCTCAAATCGAAGATGACCGGAAAGCCCTCTTCGCAAACACCTTATCCCGAAGAGCTGGCAAGCACAGACTTCTGGGAGTTCATGTTTACCTCTGATCAGGCTGGCACTTACGCCGATCCCAAAACATTGAGCGGCCAGACCTGGGTTGGCGCTATTCACGAGTACAGCTCATCCGGCAGGAGTCAGCTTTACATCGCTCAGCAGTCGGGAAGTCCGATCGCCGACAATTGGCCTCTGCCGACTGCGGGCGACACACAGTATTGGAAAGTGATGGGCCTGGTGCGACACAAAGGCACTTTTGCCGATCCGAAAGGCTTCGATGAAATGACCAGCCAGGGGCTGATTCACGCCACTACCATTGAAGGCCAACACGTCTATTACCGCGCCCTCGCACGCGGCGTACCCCAGGCCAATGACTGGAGTTACCCCGCGCCCGGGACTGACAACGAGTACTGGGAGTCTCTGGGCGCGAACGTTCCAGAAGGCACCTGGGCCGATCCGAAAGGCTCCTCCGGCTTTACCTCGCCCGGAAAAATTCATGCGGTGCAAGCCAGAGACCGTACGCTGTATCTGCTTTCCAAAGTCGATGGACTGCTTGCCGAAAACAACTGGCCGATTCCGCAAGACGGAGACAATGATTACTGGACGGTGGTCGGGGAATCCAGGCATTCGGGCGAGATTATCGATCCGAAGGATCAGCAGGAAGTGACCTGGACCGGCGCCATCCACATGAAGCAAGACGGAAACACCAGACGCTATTACAGCTCGAAAATTGTGGGCAACCTGGCAGTCATCGGCGCCGAACACCCCCTGCCTGCGACGGAAACCGACAATGCCTGGTGGACCTTCATAGGCCGGGCTGCCCATGAAGGCACACAGAGCGATCCGGTACAGTCGGGTGAGGTGATCAGACCTGGAGACACCGTCAAGGTTATCCGCACAGCAGACGAATATTATCAGGCTCGTTTTGCCGGGATTTTCAACGCTGAACGCGCACTGCCTGACTCGCAGCAAAACAATGAAGACTGGTCGTATATCGGCAAAAGTGCGTTTGCAGGCACCTTGCAATCGCCCAAGGATGCTTACGAAATCACCTGGCCTGGCGCGATTCACCGCTTTGAAGTCGATGGAAAGGCTTACTTCGCAAGATCTCTCATTGACGGCGCGCCCGGCCAGGAAGGATGGCACTACCCGACACCGCCTGACAGTAACGAGCAATGGTCTTATCTGGACATGGGCATTCACGCCGGCAGCTGGCTCGATCCGAAACCTGAATCCGATGCAACCTGGCCAGGCGCACTGCATGTAGTGAAGCGCCCCACCTTCATTGGCGAAAGCTTTACGCGATGGTTCTACAGATCGAAAATCTGGGGGCATGTCCTGGATGATGAAGAGGGCTACGGGAACGAAAACAACTTCGAACACGTTGGCTACTCGATTTATCAAGGCACGCTGAACAGTCCCAAGTATTTCGATCAGCCCACCTGGGCGGGCGCCATCCATCAGGACCGGGAAACGAAGTTTCTGTTCGAGGCCAAAAAATCCGGCGAAATGGGTGTAGAGGTAGGCGAGCGGCCAATGACGCCGACGGATAACGAGTCCTGGCACTTCCTGGGCATCAGCAAGCACTCAGGCCTCCTGAGCGATCCCAAAGAGTGGGACGAATATACCTGGCCCGGCCGGCTGCACCGCTATGAGCATGGTGGCAAGACACTCTATTTCCAGGCACAGATGACAGGGACACCCTCAGACCATGGCTGGTACTACCCGACAGATGAAAGCAGCACCGAGCAGTGGGCCTATTACGGCACGACGTCGCATGCAGGCACTTTTGCCGACCCTCATGGACCTGATGAAGTCACCTGGAGGGGAGCGATTCATCGCGTAGAAAAAGACGGTATACGCTTCTATTTCAAAGCGAGGATCGCCGGGATACCCAACCAGCAGAACTGGACCTACCCCACAGACGCCACGAGCAATGCCTATTACCTATACGCAGCAACCGAAAGACACGCCGGTACTATCAGCGATCCCAAGGATGAGAAGGAGCCCGTCATACCGGGCGACTATGTAAAAACAACCCGAGTGGACGGTGATCATTATTTCATCGCGAAAAACAGCGGTGTTCCTTCATTAAACGACTGGCCATTCCCCGCCAGCCGAGGAGACACCGAAAACTGGATTTTCTATGGCATTTCGAGAAACGCGGGCACGCTCGATGACCCCAAGGAGTGGGACGAAGTCAGCTGGCGCGGTGCCGTTCATGTGCGTGAAGTCAGCGGGATGCGTTTATTGTTTAGCGTGAACTCCGACAAGGAAGGCATTCCAGAACAGGATAAATGGACTTCGCCACCCAGTGAGCCGCTGGATGCAGACGAAGTAAAGAAGCCTCCGGCTCCAGTCGAAAAGTCACCCGCCTGGAAGTTTCTTCGGGTGACGCATCTCAACGGAACCAGCAGCGAGCCCAAAGGGATATCTGACTGGACGCAGGCCGGGCTCATACATCAGAAAGTAATCGATTATCAGCCGATGCTGTTCAGGTCGAAATTTACAGGAAAAAAAGACTACCCCACGAATCAACCCGTAAAAGGCGACCCCGATGCCGACAAGAGTTCTACATGGTGGGAGTTCTTCCGCAAGGGACGGGGGACCTTCAACGTGCCCAATACCTGGAACGACTACGCCTACGCGGATGATATCTACAGTTACGACTACAACGGCGAACGGTTGTTATTCCGCGCTGAAAAAGAAGGTCGCCCAGCCGACTATGGCCGGTACTTTCCAACCTCGGAATACAGCACGGCAGACTGGACATACCTCTACAAAAATGAGGGTAGCCCTGCCCATCCCAAAACGTGGAATGAGTTTACCCGCGTGGGGGAGGTTCATCGCTACGATCAAAATGGCCAAACGTGGTTCTTCAAGGCCTTGCAGGAAGGCAGTCCTGCACGGCACAACTGGTACTACCCTGTTGGTGAGACGAATAACGGTTTCTGGACCTATGCCGGGCATCATGCAGGGACATGGCAGGATCCGAAGGAATGGGACGAGCCTACTTACCCAGGCGCCATTCACGCTCTGAATAACATTACCTTTTACCGTTCGAAATTTTCCGGCAACGCGGCCGCGCATTTCTGGTATTACCCGACCTCCGGAACAGAAAACGCCTACTGGGTCATTGTCAACAAGGATGCCTATGCAGCGCCGGGCATCAATGACTTTACCAAGACATTCGATAAGTACACATGGGCTACGGCGCACAATGCTTATATGAACGACCTGACCCCGCAACTGGAGCGCGGTATGAGAGGGTTCATGCTGGATATCCACAGGGATTATGCTGGCAGAGTTCGAGTATGCCACGCCGTATTCTCCGATAGGTGTTCGTCAAGTAACCCGTTGCTAAGCGACTTACTCAAAGAGTTTTTAGCCTATTTGAAGAAAGACCGAAACGCCGTCATTTCCCTGCTGTTCGAATCGACATTGACCTCAGACGAGCTGCGCCCGGTGCTGGAACGAGTCCCTGAAATAGCCGACTACAGTCATGTGTCCGATCACATCAGTTGGCCAACGCTCCAGGAAATGATCAGCACGAATAAACGCCTCGTCATGTTCTCGGAGGGAGAAGTGGCCAAGGTATATCTACTGAACGGCAAGAAGGCCGAGGTTCTTTGGGCCCCGAACACGCAAGTCGAGAACACCTTTAACCTGGGCAACACAGCAGCGAGCCATAACTGGCAGTGCGTGAGCCGCTACGGCTCGATGGCCCTTTCGCTACGTACGGTTGACGGGCAATTACCGCGGACCTATGTCCTCAATCAATTCCATTCCTTTGGCAGTAGTACGGCTCATGCCGCGGACATGGATAACAACCTGACGCTGTTGCAGCGCCGAGTGGAGCACTATTGCGGCGAACCGACCGGTTGGCGCAAACCCAACTATCTCGCCGTTGATTTCAACCAGGTGGGCGACACGCGCCCCTATGCTGCAGCGCTGTCTCAAGGCGGTCTTTATTTCTACGAACGCAACTATGCCGATCGTGGAGGGGACACCTCCTGCGTATTGCCGGTTAATCAGAGCGGCGGCAACAGCGGCGTTCAATATGACATAAGGCTGGCATCGAACGGGTGTGAAAACGATGAGCTCAGGTCCATGGAACTGGAGGGCGTCCGCGCAGGCACGCGTATCGAACTGTACGACAACCCCAACGGTGACCGGCAGGATGACTTCACGTTCATAGACGTCAAACAATCGGTCCCCATGGGCAAAAGGGTGCGAGTCGATTCATTCGAGGGCACGACCGATACGTTCTATTACCGTAAGCTCGCCTCTCGCAATAACGGGCTCGACGGTAAGGTTTCACGAATAAGAGTGCTTAACAAGCCAGACGATAACGACATCAGTGACGCAAGCATTGTGTTCTATGAAGGCAATGGGGCAACACAGAATATTGTCTGCACCGTTCCCTTCAACGTCGACAGGCAATTCAAGATGGGCAGTGGCAACAACAACTATGGCTGCGACAACGATGAAATACGCTCGGCGAAAATACTCAAGGCCGGCAAGGGATCGATGTTCTCGGTGACTGGCAGTCCAGAAGGTGGTTATAGCCAAGGCCGCACAGGCGTAACGTTCAAACGAGCCATTTTGTTACCCATCACGATTTCGAGTTTCAACCGCAGTTACGAAACCGCGGATGTCAAAGTTGAAGTCAGCAACGGCGGTGGTCTGGGCGGGAGTATTTCCTATGCCTACTTCCGGCCTGCCTCCCAACAGAAAGACAAACCGCCCGTCGAAGAGGCCAGCACAGGACCCTAGCCTTACTTGACGACGCCCTCATCGATCAACAGCTTCAGAATCGCGGCTGCGCCCTCTTCAGGGCGCAGCCCCTTCAGCACCTGGCCCCCGCCGCCACTGGCCTTGGCAGTGGCGGCTTTCATGCGATCAGCGCCGCTCTTGGCCTTGATCACTTTCAGGCGTTTGGGTCGCGGCCTGGCTGGCTGCAGCGCTTGGGCGGTCAATAACTCATCGGCAACGACCTGAACCATTTCGGTGTCCAGCGTGCCACGCTGTGCAGGCCCGAACGCGCTCTGCCGGGGTTTGGGAGCTGCGTTATCCACAGTGGCCAGAAACGGCAGACGAACCTTCAGCCGACGACGCTGACCGCGAGGCAGAGCCTGCAACACCAGCGCGGTGCCGTTATTCAGCGACTCGACTTCAGCCAGACCGGTCACCAGCGGCCAGCCCAGCCTCTCGGCCAACAGAAAGGGCAGCATGCCCGACCCTTCACCGGTTTCAGCCTGACTGCCGGCCAACACCACCTGTGCGGCAGAATCGCGGAGGTAGTCAGTCAACGCAACCAGCGCATCGGCGCCCTCGGGTTGCTCCAGCACATGCAGCTCGTTGAGCCCCATGCCAAGGTAAGCGCGCAGCGCCGGTTCTTCGGCATTGCCAGCGTGCAGCACCTGCAAGTTATCCCCAGCCAGTTGCAGGCCAAGCTCGACGGCCCGCGCATCCTGTTCGGCGCGGCGCGCACGACCTGATGTCGGGTGCGCGCCGATGGACACCAGACTGATGATCTGTACCGCATGCTTATCCACAGACATTTCAGGCTGCATCGCGCTTACCTCCGCTGCGCCAGGCTTCGACTGCGGCGATCAGCGCCGTGAGCACTTCGGCGCTCTCGCCGATAACCGATAGATCAGCGCGCTTGACCATGTCGCACCCCGCATCCAGATTGATCGCAATGACCTTGTCACAGGCGCCGATGCCCTGCAGATGCTGGATAGCTCCGGAAATACCGACGGCAACATACACCCTTGCGGTCACCCAGGTGCCACTCGCGCCGACCTGCCGCTCGCGGCCCATGAAACCATCGTCCACCGCCACCCGCGACGCCCCTTCGGTGGCCCCGAGTGCCGAAGCGGCCTGATGAAACAAGTCCCAGTCCCTGACGCCATTGCCGCCAGACAGAATGAATTCGGCTTCAGCCATGGGGATAACCCGGGGATCGACGGCTACCGCCCCCAGGTCCTCGATACGCGGCAGGCTGCGCGCCACGCCTGTGGACAACTCGACCGGTAATACCTCGTGACGGGTTTCGCTGACCGGTTCGGCGCACTCCACAGCAGCGAGAATCAGGCGCGCAAGAGGCCGGACCAGGTCTTCGCGGCCAGCGCCTGCCCGACTTGTGCACAGTTGGTCCTTGACCTGCCAGACCCGCGTTGCGGGTCGCTCGCCGATGCTGGCGGCAAAACGTCTACCCAGTTCGCCACCGCCGCTGCGGCTGTCCGGCAACAGCCAGTGGCGCGGGTTGAACTGGTTATCCACAGCCCGCAAACCCTGCACGCGCTGTTCCGGTGAGTAACCGTCGAACTCGGCACCGTCGATCAGCAACAGCCGATCCACGCCCGCGGTGTCGAATGCAGCCTCCTTGTGCTCGCCGAACACCACCGCCAGCACGGCACCGTCGGCCCCCGCCAACTGACGCGCCAGCCCCAGCAAGTCACGGTCGTGGCTGCTCAGACGGCCGCCGACCATGTCGGGCACCACCGTGATATAGAACGCTGGCTCGGCTACGGTATGCAGCGGCAGCTGCACGTCGGCAGCAACCGAACGCTTGACCGCGCCGCCCTGCTGAGCGCCGCTGCGGTCAATACGCTTGATACCGTTGGGGCCGATAAAACCCTGACCATGCACGTTTTTGCGCATCAGGCCATTCGGCCCCATCCAGCTGCTCTGCGCAGGCTGCATGGCCGCGTGCAACGGATGCAGTCGATTGCGGGCGATCCACTCGGCGCGTGGATCACGGCGGATAATGTCGCTCATCAGAGCACCTCCGCAGGTTCGCGTTTGGCAGACGCTGGCGTGTTGGGGATAACGTCCTCAATCAGCGCATCGGCCACCAGTTCGGCAATGTCCTTGATCAGCGGTCGCGGTTCGACAACGCCTTCGAGCATGGCCGTGCACTGTGGACAACCTACCGCGACCACTTCGGCAGCCGTTTCACGAATGTCGTCCATGCGCATGTCAGGAATCCGCTGCCTGCCGGGAATGTCAGTGATCGGCGCGCCACCGCCGCCACCGCAGCAGCGGGAACGGAAGCCCGAGCGCTGCATTTCCCTGATCTCGATCCCCAGCGCACGCAGCACTTCACGCGGCGCCTCGTATTCGCCGTTGTAACGGCCCAGGTAACACGGATCGTGATAGGTCACGCTGGCGCCTTTGTGCTGGCCCAACGTCAGGGCGCCGTTGCGTACCAGTTCAGCCATGAAGGTGCTGTGATGCTGCACCGGATAGTCACCGCCAAAAGCGCCATATTCGTTTTTCAGCACATGAAAGCTGTGCGGGTCGCAGGTCACGATGCGTTGGAAACTGTACTGGGACAGGGTCTGAATGTTGCGTCGGGCGAGCGTCTGGAAGGTCGCTTCATCACCCAAACGTCGCGCCACATCGCCGCTGTCGCGTTCTTCGAGGCCCAGCACGGCGAAATCCACACCGGCCGCCTTGAGGACTTTGACGAACGCGCGCAGGGTACGCTGGTTACGCATATCGAACGCGCCATCACCCACCCAGAACAGCACATCCACGGTTTTTTTCTCGCTGAGCAGCGTCAGGTTCAGATCCGCCGCCCAGTTCATTCGCCCGCCCGGCGCAAACCCGCCGGGGTTATCGGTGGCGATCAGGTTGTCCAGCACTTCGGCGCCCTTGTTCGGCGTAGCGCCCTTTTCGAGGGTCAGATGGCGGCGCATATCGACGATGGCATCGACGTGCTCGATCATCATCGGGCACTCTTCGACACAGGCCCGGCATGTGGTGCAGGACCACAGCGTTTCGGCATCCACCAGCCCGTTGACGATGGGTTGATGAGGATTGCCGCCATGCTCGCCCAGCGGTTTGCCTTTGCCGTCCAGCGACGGATACGGACTGCCCGCAAATTTTGCATCGGTGCCACCGGCAAGGCCGACCACCATGTCCTGAATCAGCTTTTTGGGGTTCAGTGGCTGGCCTGCCGCAAACGCCGGGCAGGCCGCTTCGCACTTGCCGCACTGCACGCAGGCGTCGAAGCCCAGCAGTTGATTCCAGGTGAAATCCTGAGGTTTCTCCACGCCCAGTGGTGCGGTTCGATCGTTCAGGTCCAGCGGTTTCAGGCCCGTGGAACGTCCGCCACCAAAACGCTCGGCCCGGCGATGCCAGGCCAGGTGCAGCGCACCGGCGAAGGCGTGCTTCATCGGCCCGCCCCAGGTCATGCCGAAAAACAGTTCGCTCACACCCCACAGCACGCCCAGCCCAAGAACGACCACCAGCACCCAGCCGCCGAAGTGCTCGGGAAGAATGCCGGCAACCGGCAAAGTGACCAGAAAAAAGCTCGCGGAAAACGCCATCAGGCTTTTCGGCAGGCGCATCCACGGGCCTTTCGACAGGCGCGCAGGCGGGTTGAGACGACGAAGATAGACAAACACTGCACCGACAAACATCACCGCCGTCATCAACAGCAGCGCATAGCCAAGCAGGCGATTATGCAGACCGAAACCGTGCACCAGAATCGCCAGCACAATCGAGGCCACCGCGCCGCCCGCGGTGGCCACATGGGTGTTGGCGATGTATTTGTCACGCGCAACCACATGATGCAGATCGACCATGTAACGCCTGGGCATGGCCAGCAGCCCACCCAGCCAATCGACTTTCGAGGACCGGCCGTTGCGCCACAGGGTTACCCGCCGCCAGGCGCCCAGCGCCGCAAGGGCCAGGGCGCTGAACAGCAGGATCGGAAGAAGAGTGTCTAGCATCATGTCGCTCTCAAGGCAAAAGCCTCAAGCTGCAAGCTACAAGCTTCAAGAAAAAGCACGGAACAGAAGCGCTTACTTGCCGCTTGAAGCTAACAACTTGCAGCTGCTCTCAGAAATCCTTACACAGCCGCAAGCCGTCATAGATCGCCGCGTGGGTATTACGCTGCGCCACGCAATCGCCGATACGAAACAGCAGGTAACCGTCACCCGGCTGGCTCAACGATGGCTGTGGCTGAATGGCGAACAGCGCGTCGATGTCGATCTGGCCCTTGTTGCGCGAGCCTTCCTTGAGCGCGTAGTAGATCGCTTCGTCCGGACGCACACCGTTTTCCACCACCACCTGATCGACGACCCGCTCTTCCTTGGCCCCGGTGTATTCGTTTTCCAGCACCGCCACCAGCTTGTCGCCCTCGCGATAGACCTTTTCCAGCATCATGTCGCCAGTCATGATCACTTCCTTGGGGTACATGCTGCGGTAGTAGGTCGGGAACGAGGTTCCGCCAATCGCCACGCCCGGCTTGATGTCATCGGTGACGATTTCGACCTGGCAGCCCTTGTCGGCCAGGAAGTCGGCCACCGACATGCCGGTGAACTCGCAAATGGTGTCGTAGACCAGCACGTTCTTGCCCGGCGCCACCTTGCCGTCCAGCACATCCCAACTGCTGACCACAAGGCCTTCAGCGGCCCCCCAGTGTTCGTTCTGCTCCAGAAACGGATGACCGCCGACCGCCAGCACCACGATGTCGGGCCGCAGGTCGAGAATGGTTGCCGCATCCGCGGCGGTCCCCAGACGCAGGTCGACTTTCAGGCGCGCCAGCTCCAGCTGGAACCAGCGCGTGATGCCGGCGATCTGGTCGCGCTGCGGTGCCTTCGATGCGGTGGTGATCTGCCCGCCGATAAAGTCCTTCTTCTCGAACAGGGTCACGTCATGGCCGCGTTCTGCGGAGACGCGTGCAGCTTCCATCCCGGCAGGACCGGCCCCGACCACCACGACCTTGCGCTTGGGTCCGGTGGATTTCTCGATGATGTGCGGCACGCCCATGTATTCGCGGGACGTCGCGGCATTCTGGATGCACAGCACATCCAGCCCTTGATACTGGCGATCGATGCAGTAGTTGGCGCCGACGCATTGTTTGATTTGATCGATCTGGCCCATCTTGATCTTGGCGATGAGGTGCGGGTCGGCAATGTGCGCACGGGTCATGCCGACCATGTCGACATAACCGCCTTCCAGAATTCGGGTTGCCTGGTTCGGGTCCTTGATGTTCTGCGCGTGCAGCACCGGGGCCTTGACCACTTCCTTGATCCCGGCCGCCAGGTGCAGGAACGGCTCCGGTGGATAACTCATGTTCGGAATGACGTTGGCCAGGGTGTTGTGGGTGTCACAGCCCGAGCCCACCACGCCGATGAAGTCGATCATGCCGGTGTCGTCGTAATACTTGGCGATCTGCTTCATGTCCTCGTGGCTGAGGCCATCGGGATGAAACTCGTCGCCGCAGAGACGCAGCCCCACACAGAAGTCGGGGCCGACTTCCTGGCGCACCGCCTTGATCACTTCCAGACCGAAGCGCATGCGGTTCTCGAAACTGCCGCCCCACTCGTCGGTACGCTTGTTGACCCGCGGGCTCCAGAACTGATCGATCATGTGCTGATGCACCGCCGACAACTCGACGCCGTCCAGGCCACCGGCCTTGGCACGCGCCGCAGCGCTGGCGTAATTGCCGATCACCCGCCAGATTTCTTCGGGCTCGATGGTTTTGCAGGTTGCCCGGTGTACCGGCTCACGGATGCCCGACGGCGATAGCAGGGTCGGCCAGTGATCGCCATCCCAGCGCGAGCGACGGCCCATGTGGGTAATCTGGATCATGATCTTGGCGCCATGCTTGTGCATGGCGTCGGCGAGGTTCTGGAAGTGCGGGATGATCCTGTCGGTTGCCAGGTTGACCGACTTCCACCAGCTTTGCGGGCTGTCGATGGCCACGCTTGAAGAGCCGCCACAAATGGCCAGACCGATGCCGCCCTTGGCTTTCTCCTCGTAGTACTTCACGTAACGATCCGTGGTCATGCCGCCATCGGTGGCGTAAACCTCGGCGTGCGCGGTGCTCAGCACGCGATTGCGGATGGTGAGTTTGCCGATCTGGATCGGCTGGAACATCGCTTCGAAAGCCATAACCCGATCCTCGATTTACAGCGGCTTGACGACGAACAGACCGTCGTCATGACCTTCTTCGGAACCACCGTAAACCTGCTCGGCAACCGTGCGCACAGCGCTGCCGCTGGCTGCGAGGATCTGGTCCATGGCCCCGGCGAACCAGCCGGTGAACATGTAATCGACCTTGCGCCCGACCTTGCCGTAGACGTACACGAAACAGGAGTGTTCCAGCTTCACACTGGCAGTGCCTTTCTCGATGTCGATGTCCTGGATCTTGAACAGGCCCCAGCCACGCTGCGACAGGCGCTTCATGTAGTGCTCGAACACCGCAACGCCTTCCAGGCCATGGCATTCGGCTTCCTTTTCGCACCAGTGCCAGGCGGATTTGTAACCCGCCTTGTAGAGGATGTCGGCGTAGGCATCGGCGCCCAGCACTTCTTCGATGCCCATGTGGTTATTGACGAAAAAGTGCCGGGGCACGTAGAGCATCGGCAACGCATCGGAGGTCCAGACGCCGGTTTCGCTGTCGACTTCGATGGGCAGTTGCGGGGCGATTTTAGCCATGGCGGTCAAACTCCAGATGATTCGGGCTACACCCACCGCTCGAAGGGCCGTGGGGGTTCAATTCGATAAGGTATGGCGGGCGGGTTACTCGCCCCAGACGTCGGCCAGAACGTTGACCCAGTTCTCGCCCATGATCTTGCGCACCACGCGTTCGGAGTGACCGCGCTTGAGCAACGTTTCAGTCAGATTGGGAAACTCCCCCACGGTGCGGATGCCCAGCGGGTTGATGATCTTGCCGAAGTTGGTCAGGCGGCGGGCGTAACCTTTGTCGTGGGTCAGGTACTCGAAAAATTCCTGGCCGTGACCCTGGGTGAAGTCAGTACCAATGCCGATGGCGTCTTCGCCGACGATGTTCATCACGTATTCGATGGCTTCGGCGTAATCGTCGATGGTCGACTCGATGCCCTTGGCCAGGAACGGCGCGAACATGGTCACGCCGACAAAACCGCCATGATCGGCGATGAACTTCAGTTCGGCATCGGACTTGTTGCGCGGGTGTTCCTTGAGGCCGGACGGCAGGCAGTGGGAATAGCAGACCGGCTTTTTCGATTCGAGAATGACTTCTTCCGAGGTTTTCGAGCCGACGTGGGACAGGTCGCACATCACCCCGACGCGGTTCATTTCAGCGACGATCTCACGACCGAAACCCGACAGCCCGCCGTCGCGCTCGTAGCAGCCCGTGCCCACCAGATTCTGGGTGTTGTAGCACATCTGCACGATGCCGACGCCGAGCTTCTTGAAGATCTCGACGTAGCCGATCTGGTCTTCATAGGCGTGCGCGTTCTGGAAGCCGAACAGGATGCCGGTCTTGCCAAGTTCCTTGGCCTTGCGGATGTCGGCGGTGGTATGCACGGGCATGACCAGGTCGCTGTTTTCGCGCATCAGTTTCTGGCTGGTGCAGATGCTGTTGATGGTCGCCTGAAAGCCCTCCCACACCGACACGGTGCAGTTGGCCATGGTCAGGCCGCCCTTGCGCATGTCTTCAAACAGCTCGCGGTTCCATTTGGCGATGATCAGCCCGTCAATAACGATGCTGTCGGCGTGCAATTCGGCTGGGCTCATCAGGCTGTCCCCTTTTTTGATTCCGGTGCGCCGAATCGGCTGTCGGCGCTAATGGGGTCAGCATATGCCGGAGGGTCAGGGGAACCGGGTGCAAAAACGACAGGGGGTTTGCCGAAAGCGTCAAGATGCGACAAAGGGGGACGGCGAGTCGTCGTGCGATGTCGTAAACCTGTTCAATGTCTCGCGCTTGAGACAGAATCGAGCCTATCAATGGATCGGAGCGACTCGATGAAAACGTTTTTGCTGACCCTGGCCCTTATGACGACGGCTGTGACAGGCGTACACGCCGCTCAGAATCCGGACGCTTCGCCCTGCGACGGTGTCGAGGACGACAAGCAGACCCTGGAATGCTCGGCCTACAGCCGCACCACTGCCGAACAGTTGCTCAAGGAGAACTTCGACAACCTGCTCAAGCGCGTTCAGTCGCAGTTCGTTGCCAACAAGACGCAGTTCAACGACTTTACCAGCAAACTCAAGACCGCCCAGCAAGCCTGGGAAAAGCTACGTGACGCCGACTGCGCGGTTGAGGTCTTTCCTTCTGCAGCGGGCAGCAAGGCCTTCACCATCAGCGAAAACGACTGCATTGCGCGCATGAGTGACGAGCGTTCGGAGTATCTGGAGTCGATAGCTCAGGAATAACGTCTACGATGAGATAACCTGCCTCTTTATATGAACGAGCTCATCAGGTTTTCTCATGATTATTTGCGGTGTAGAAATCAAAGGCAGCGAAGCCATCTTCGCCCTCGCCACTCGACGTAATGGCGACATCGAGCACCTGCCGCTCGCCACGAAGAAGCTTGCACTGGAGGACGATGACGAGGCCGCCAACGTCAAAGCCTTCTCCACGCAACTTGCCGGTTTCGTGCGTGAAAACGGCATCAGCCATGTGGTTATCAAGAAGCGCAGCAAGAAAGGCGAATTCGCTGGCGGCCCGACCACTTTCAAGATCGAAACCATCTTTCAACTTATGTCCGATTGCAACGTGGTGCTGATCTCACCGCAGACCGTCAATGCGCAGAACAAGAAACACACCTTCGCCCTGCCCGACACCCTGAACAAGTATCAGCACGAAGCGTACAAGGCGGCGTGTGCGGGAGTGATGAAGAGCGTTTAGACGCTTCAAGAGCTTCCGGAACCGCATGCCCACGCGGAGTACCCATCGTTACGCACAAGTCCGCT